>JAKSCW010000322.1 GCA_022360375.1 Balneolales bacterium | reverse complement strand
TTCGATACAGAACTTCGGGAATAAACTTCAATTGTCGGGGATTAATGTACGTGATACATACGATCCCAACCCGGATATAAATAGTGATAATGACCGGGTTTTTATAAATAGAGAATTAGACAGCTGGAACTTACCTCTGTCCTTCAAATTTGGGGTTTCAGTACCGATAATTGATCGGCAATATTATCAGTTCAAAGTGATGGGAGAATCTCATCAAACTAACGATCAAAGTTTAAATGGAGATTTTGGGGCAGAATTTACTTTCAGAACAAACTCTACAAATTTTAACCTCAGGGGAGGCTATAAAGATCTATTTTTAGGCGATAATGTTGATAGTCATTTTACCTATGGTGCAGGTTTTGATACGTATGCAGGTGGGGTAAGGATTGGTTTCGATTTTGCATTAGTCGATCAAACATACCTTGGCCAGACACAAATGATTGATCTGCGCGTTTATTTTTAAAATTTCGGATGTATGAAGCATTCGGTTCTTTTATTGTTCATTTTTCTTTTTCTAAGTTCGTTTTCCATTTTATTTGCGCAATCCTCCGGTGAGCTAACCGTAGCACGAATAAACGGGGAACCTGTTTCTGATCGATACTTCACAAAATCATACATTCATCATTTGCGCACTTCCGGCCTTAATGATACAAGAGAAGAACGGTATCTGCATTTAGAATCAATCATTAACGAATTGCTTCTGGTTCAACAGTTGGGAGCATTCAGTTTAAATGATGAAGAGATGATGGCGTATCAGGAAAGAGTAAACAAAAAATTAAGAGCAGATATTTTTTATAACCGCGCTTTCCTGGATACACTTAGCCCTCCAACAGAATCTGATATCAGGGAGGCCTATTTCAAATCTCATATAAAATTATATGCCAGCCAGCTATTCTTTACTGATAGTTTGGAAGCAAATAGGAGGTACAATCAGCTGAATTCAGGAGAAGATTTTATTCATCTTGCAAACGAAGTATATAACCTTACTGAATTTGACAGCTTGGCTGGGTATTTAGGAGAAATGTCGTATTTCGGGGTCGCTCCCGAGGTTTCTGAAGCAGCGTTTAATCTAAAAGCAGGAGAATATTCAAGTCCGGTTCGTACAAGGTTTGGATATCATATTATCAAAATCCAGGAACGTGTTGCCAACCCTCTTGTAACAGAAGCAGAATTCAGAAGACGATATGATGGAATTAACAGCCAGGAAAAGCAGCGAATTATGGCGCAAATGGGGGATCGGTTTGTTCGAAATTTCATGCAAACATTGAACATCACGTTGAATCTCGAAAATATTGAACAGTTGTTTTATGCTATTCAGGAGATAGATTCCAAACAAAACCCCTCTGCTATTGAACTTGGTACCCCAAAAAACTATGCCACCAATCAGGATGTTGAATTTGTAAAACAGAACTTTGATGCTTCTACCGTGTTAGCCACGTATTCTTTCAAAGGAGAAGAATTCGAATTTACGGCAGGCGATTACTATTCCTGGTTTTCATTCATTCCTCTTTCTGAAGCAAAATCACGAACCAATGCTTCTGTAGGGCGAGCATTAAGAAACGAGGTATTTTCATTAGCTGCATTGTCTATGAATCTGGAAAATGATGAACTCTTCCAATTTGAATTGAACTATCATATGGACAATTATAAAAGTTGGAGGGTTAAGCGCTATTTAGTTGATCAGGAACCCATCCCGATTCCGGATGAAGTGCTGGAAAGAGCTGTCCAATCCTCAGATATAAACAGAATTGAGGAAGTGCGGTTTACGGGATGGGTTATTAAGACGGAAAGTTTAGAATCGGCGCGCGAAATAAAAAAAACTATCGAAGAAACCGGAAGAACGCCCGATAGTTTTGATGGGTATTATTTTTATCAAGACGAAGATGTACGGTCTGCATACGACTTACGAACGCATATTTTTCGTGCGTTACCCAATTACCTTACTATAGCAGGTACCAGAGACAGCTATTACTTAATGTTTGTGGAAGACCGAAAAATTGAGCAGAAACCTGAGGAAGAAGTAAGGCAGGAAGTAGAAAAACAAGTAAGACAATCCTATAACATAACCCATCATTTAAATGAGATTCGAAAAGACGCTGAAATTGAGATTTTCACAGATGCTTTCGAGTCGTTAATGAGTCATTTTGATGATCCGGCGCTTAGGGGAATGAAATAAATAAAACTAAAACGTTGGTTTTTTTCCTTTTTCCTGGCGCTTCAGCCACGTTAAACCGGTTTCATAAAGTGTATCATGTGCGCCATCAAAAATGGTAATCCTCACATTTTCAGAAACTCTCCGGAACAAAGGGGTCTTGTTATTTGGATAGGTTGAGTCATAGATCACAGTATGAAGGTGAAGAGGCACTTTTGCAGAATCCACGAAAAAAGAAATTTCAGAAGTAGTTAACCGATCTTCTGGTTGCGCCAGTTTATTGAATGCAAGAAGAGAGTGGCGTATTGGAACACTTCCTTGATGCCCGTCATAAATACCCGCCGCAATATCCACTGGCACATGTAATGAGTCAGCCAGGAAATGGATAGGGGAGCGCTCATAGTACTGTTGATCAATAGATACTCCGGAACCAGGAATTCCACCTGTAGCAGATATGATATCATCGGCATAATGGCGGCCGGATTTCCTGTTATCATAGTACCAGGCTTTCAAATCGGTAATAGGAACCCATGCTGAAACCCCAGCCCAGATATCAGGCATTTTTGCGACTACCTGTAGAGCATTATACCCCCCGCCACTTCCACCGATCAAATAAATGCGATTCGTATCTATTGCCGAAGTTTCTATCATGTAGTTTACAGCATCTTTAATATCAGAGATCACAAATTCAGAACCTGCTGATTGGGGATTTTTATTAGGTCCCCGATAGTTCGGGTGTATGAAAGCCCATCCATTTTCGATACACCATTGTGCAAATTTTGCACTTTCCTTTTGTTTATAATCTCCCGACCAGGTATGTAAGGCTACCAACAATGGAATATTGGTTTTTTGATTTGGGGCATATGTTAATGACGGTTGAGGGGTACCATCCAAAGAACTTACGATTTCGGCTTTTTTTACAAGTTCAGGCCAGCCTTGGATAGGATTTTGTGCACTAATGCCCGTGCAAAAAAAGGAGATAAAGATTAAATAGCAGAAAAAAAGCGGTGGATTTGTATGCATAAAAAAATCGGTAATAAGTAAATAATTCTATATACCATAATTTTCAAAATAGTGCATAAAGAAATTCCGAATTATGCAAAAATTTGATTACATTTTGCGTTAGTTTGCACTATAAAAAAAGCATATTGGATGCCAAAGTATACACGGAGTATTAGGAATTTGAAAGCCGTTCTGAAAAAATTTGCCCCTATGGCTACCCTTGCCATTTTGCTTACGAATTGCTCTGGGAATCAGGTGGTTGATGTGAGAGATTTTGGAGCGGTAGGCGATAGCCTTACAATAAACACACAATCCATTCAGGCAGCAATTAATGCTGCTGCCGAAAGAAATGGAGGGACTGTTATCATACAAGAAGGAAATTACATTACGGGGACCATTGAGCTTAAAAGTAATGTAACGTTAGCAATTGAAGAGGGCGCGGCATTGTTGGGAAGTACCCGCCAGGACGATTACTCTGATGAAATAGCTACACTCACTGATGGTATTGGCCAGAAGTTTGGATATGCCTTGATTTATGCAAAAGGTGTCGAAAACATAAAACTCACGGGAGAAGGAACAATTGATGGAAGAGGTTTTACAGAGTATTTCTCAGGACGCCGGGGGGATAAACGACCATCATTGATTCGCATTGAGGATTCGAAAAATATTACAGTTGAAAAACTAACGCTCAAAAATTCAGCATTCTGGGTTCAACACTACCGGCATTCTTCAGATATTTTAGTGGACGGTATTACCGTAGATAGCAGGGTAAATGGAAATAATGACGGAATTGATATAGATGGATGCGAGCGGGTGATTATCCAAAATAGTTCTTTTGATACCTCTGATGACTCCATCGTACTAAAATCGTTATCGAACCGGGAAGTACGGGATGTTCTCGTTCAGAATAATTGGATTCGGGGAGATAAATCTGCTTTCAAAACCGGAACGGAATCTGTGGCTGGTTTCAGAAATATAATTGTGAAAGATCTTGAGGTTGAACACACCCGTGGAATTAATCTTTACACGGTGGATGGAGGAATTATGGACAGTGTGGAGATTTCAAATATAAAAATGAAAGATTCATACGCAGTAATTTTGCTTCGTTTAGGAGCCAGAATGAATTCTTTTGACCAGGAAACAGAAGCGAAACAGGAACCGGGTTCCCTCTCGAATATTTCTATTTCAAATATTATTGCCGAAGGAGTAACAGTTAACAAAGATTTCATTTCAGGGATACCAGGTCATTCTATCCGGAATGTTCAAATCAGCGATGTTACAATCAATTTCGCAGAATCGGCAGACTTTGCTTTCACAACTGCTGAAGTTCCTGAAAGAATCGGTTCTTACCCGGTAGATGGTATGTTTGGTCCACTCCCTTCTTTGGGATTTATGATTCGTCATGCCAGGGGAATAGAACTTCAAAATATCCATTATACAACCCCGGAAGAAGTAGATAGTCCAGCATTAATTAAATGTATACATTCCGAATCGATTTCAATGGAACAGATTACACTGAATGGCCAATTAGCGGCAACTACAGGATGTAATTAATGATAAAAAAGCAGGATTAACATGAATTCGATGAGATTACAAAACAAAGTGTGCATAGTTACAGGCGGAGGTGGAGTATTAGGTGGCGCGATAGCAGAGGCCTTTGCTAAAGAAGGAGCAAGTGTTGTTCTTTTGGGTAGAACCATGTCATCATTGGTAGCAAAAAAAGAGGAGATAAAAGAAACCTCAAATAATGAAAAGATTTTGACCATTTCCTGTGATGTACTTTCAGAAAAGGAACTTCAAAACGCAAAACTACAAATTCTTGATGCATTCGGAACCATTGATGTGTTAGTAAATGCCGCAGGTGGAAATAGGAAGGGAGCAACTATTGCGCCCGGAGAAACCTTTTTTGATTTAAAGCTGGAAGATTTCAAAGCCGTAAACGACTTAAACCTTATGGGAACTGTTCTGCCATCCTATGCTTTTGGTGAAGTAATGGCTGGTAAAAAAAACGGAGCTATTCTCAATGTATCCTCAATGGCTGCAGATCGGGTTATTACCCGGGTAATTGGATATTCTGCTTCTAAAGCTGCAATCGATAATTTCACCAAATCCCTGGCGGTGGAAATGGCGTTGAAGTTTGGGGAAGGAATCCGGGTAAATGCAATAGCTCCCGGGTTTTTTGTTGGTGAACAAAACCGGTCTTTGCTTTTGAACGAAGATGGGAGTTACACTGATCGTGGTAAAACAATTATTTCAGGCACGCCCATGAAACGTTTTGGGAACAAAGAAGAAATACAAGCTGCTTGTGTTTTTCTTTGCTCTGAAGAAGCTTCCTTTATAACCGGAACGGTGCTACCCATCGATGGTGGTTTTAGTGCATTTAGTGGAGTATGAGTATGGGGCTCACTCAATCCTGGAGATGGTATGGTCCCAATGATATTGTTTCACTGGACAATATCGAGCAAACTGGCGCAACGGGTATTGTGCACGCCCTGCACCACATTCCAACCGGAGAAGTATGGGAAATCTCCGAAATTGAGAAACGTAAGAAAGCTATTGAATGGAATTCTGAAATTAACTCCCGAAGGAACCTGAAGTGGATAGTAGTTGAAAGCCTGAATGTACATGAACACATTCGTCAGGGAAAAGAAGATCGCGACGAATGGATTCAGAAGTATCTTCAATCACTTGAAAACCTAAGCGAAGCAGGAATTCAGATTGTTTGCTACAATTTTATGCCGCTACTGGATTGGACACGCACTGATCTGAAATTCAGGTTGGACAATGGAGCATTGGCCCTTCGATATGATGCATCTGCTCTTGCTGCTTTCGACCTGTTTATTTTAGAAAGAGAGGGAGCCGATTCTGAATATTCAGAGAGCATGAAAAATAAAGGAAAATCTTTTTTTGAAGCCCTTTCTGTGGCACAAAGGGATGAGTTAACACATACAGTTTTACAAGGACTACCCGGAACCGGAAAAGTGTTAACGCTTCACGAATTTAAAAAGCGACTAACTGAATACGCGGATATAAATCGTGAACACCTGAAAGCGAATCTTCGATACTTTCTCCAAAGTGTTATCCCCCATGCAGAAGAATATGGAGTAAGGATGTGTTGCCATCCCGATGACCCCCCATTCCCGTTATTTGGGATGCCCCGAATTGTGTCGACATCAGAAGACATAGAGTTTTTGGTGAATTGTGTAGATAGTCCTTCCAATGGTATCACTTTTTGCAGCGGGTCATTAGCTCCAAATTCTGATAATCACCTCCCGGAAATTATCGAAAAACTGGGAGGTAAGATTCATTTTGTACACCTTCGAAATATTCAGCGCGAAGAAAACGGGAGTTTTCATGAATCAGATCATTTGGATGGAAGTGTGGACATGCACGAGTTGATGACCAAATTGGTAATGGAATCCGAAAAAAGGAAAGCAGAAGAACGGAGCGATTGGAGCATTCCATATAGGCCAGATCATGGACATCAGCTATTGGATGATCTAACCAAGGAGATTCCATTTCATGGGTATTCAGCCATTGGAAGGATGAAAGGGCTTGCTGAGCTCAGAGGATTAGAATTAGGGATTAGGAAAACGTTAGGGATATGAAACCGTTTATTCATGAACATTTTTTGTTGGAAACTCAGGTAGCTCAAGAACTCTATCACGATGTAGCTTCCGGGTTGCCCATTATCGATTATCATAATCATCTCCCACCTGAACAGATTGCTTCGAACCATCAATTCGAAAACATTACCCAGGTTTGGCTATATGGCGATCATTATAAGTGGCGCGCAATGCGGGCGTTTGGCATCGATGAGCATTTTATTACCGGTGCAGCTTCTGATAAAGAAAAGTTCCTGAAATGGACAGAAGTTTGTCCACACACTCTTCGAAACCCTCTCTTTCATTGGACACAACTGGAGTTGAAAAGATATTTTGGTATTGAAGATATGCTCAACCCTGATACCGCAGAATCAATCTATGAACAGACTCAAGAGCAACTTCAATCTTCGGAGTTTTCAGCCCAGGCGTTACTTCAAAAAATGAATGTAGAAGTGGTTTGTACCACCGATGACCCAATCGGTTCCCTCGAACATCATGCCAAATTCAGAGAACAAGATTCGGGATTCAGCATGCTTCCGGCATTTCGACCTGATAAAGCAATGGATGTTTCCAATCCGGAAGCATTTGCGAAGTATGCCAGACAAATAGGAGAAGTTGCCGGTATTAAGGTTAAGGATTTGCACTCATACATGGCGGCAGTTAATGAAAGGCACACTTTTTTTGCAGAACAAGGGTGTAAACTATCTGATCATGGATTAACTGTTATCGATTCTGTGACTTTTACCGGGGCAGAAATAGAAGATGCTTTTGATGAGGTTATGGAAGGGAAGACACTTTCCATCGAAAAACAATTAATGCTGAGAAGCTTTTTTCTGCTCGAATTCGCGAAAATGGATCATGAAAAAGGATGGGTACAACAATTTCATTTGGGGGCCATTCGGAATATAAATTCGAGGTTACTGGATACATTAGGTCCTGATACCGGATTTGATTCCATTGGTGATTATAGCCAGGCTGAGTCTCTCGCCCGGTTTCTGGATACGTTAGACCAGTCAGATCAACTTACGAAAACCATTCTGTTTAACTCAAATCCAGCGGATAATGAGGTATTCGCAACCATGGCCGGAAACTATAATGATGGAACCATTAAAGGTAAAATGCAGTGGGGTTCAGCATGGTGGTTTTTAGATCAACTTGATGGAATGGAAAAACAAATCAACACGCTCTCTAATGTAGGTTTACTAAGTTCTTTTGTTGGGATGTTAACCGATTCCAGGAGTTTTTTGTCGTTTCCACGCCATGAATATTTCAGACGATTACTCTGCAATATACTTGGAAATGATGTGGCAAAAGGGTATCTGCCAAACGACAGAGCACTTCTTTCAAAACTGGTTGAAGATGTGTGTTATAATAACGCGAAACAGTATTTCAATTTTAGTTAAATGAAGAAGGTAGTCACATTTGGGGAAATTATGCTTCGGCTTTCACCACCGGGTTTCCTCCGTTTTACACAAGCCCATTCATTTAATGCTGTATATGGAGGAGGCGAATCGAACGTGGCGGTTTCGCTGGCAAATTTTGGAATTCCGGTGGACTTTATCACGCGACTTCCCAAAAATGATATAGGTAATGCTGCTTTGATGGAACTCCGTAAACGAGGAGTAAATACCTCAAATATCCTTCGGGGGGGAGAACGACTTGGGATTTATTTCCTGGAAACAGGAGCCGTAGCCCGGGCAAGTAATGTGATTTATGACCGGGCGCATTCCGCAATTGCTGAAATTAAACCAGGAATGGTGGATTGGGAACAGGTTTTTGACGGAGCCCAATGGTTTCATTGGACAGGGATTACCCCGGCCATTTCTCAGTCAGCGGCAGATGTTTGCCTGGAAGCGGTGAAAGCAGCAAGTGACCTTGGGATTACTATTTCAACGGATCTAAACTATCGAAAGAAGTTATGGAACTATGGAGTTGAGCCAGAAAACGTCATGACCGGGTTGGTCGAACATTGTGATGTTGTTTTGGGTAACGAAGAAGATGCTCAGAAACATTTCGGGATTCATCCTAAAGAAGTAGATGTAACCAAAGGTGATAGTATGGATGCCGGGTCTTTCCGGTCGGTATGCAGGCAGATGATGGAAAAATTTCCAAAAACCAAAAAAGTGATCATTACTCTTCGCGGATCCATAAGTGCCTCTCATAATTCCTGGGCAGGAGTACTTTATGATGGCAGGCAGCTTTTTGAATCTCCGACTTACCAGATTACCCATATTATAGATCGGGTTGGAGGGGGAGATAGCTTCATGGCAGGCCTGATTTATGGGTTGCTTACGTATGAAGGGGATGACCAAAAAGCACTGAATTTTGCGGTAGCAGCTTCCTGTTTAAAGCATACTATT
>JAKSCW010000576.1 GCA_022360375.1 Balneolales bacterium | reverse complement strand
TCATGTACTTGCTCTGCACTCCAATTCCAGTCTATCAACCTATCCTCAGGTACCCTTTTAGTAACATAAATCGCATTAGAATCGTTTTGAGCTACAGGCTTTGCACCTTCAGAAATTGCCTTTGCCGGTGTTGGAAAAAGCGACGACGAAATCATCATTGCCCTTAGCAACGATATTTTTTGCTTCAATTGTGAATCAGCGCAGGAGCTGGAAGTCATCAATTCCTTCGCCAGGAAAATGGGAACCACCGCCCGGATCGCCCTTCGCATTAACCCTAACGTAGATGCAGACACACATCGTTACATCACCACCGGGTTGAATGAGAATAAGTTTGGGATTTATGAAGAAGACATAGAAGGTATTTTAGAGAGATTGCCCGAACTAAGTAACATCGAATTAATTGGTATTCATTTTCACATCGGTTCCCAGGTAGAATCGTTGGAGCCTTTTGAACGATTATGTAACAAGGCGAATGATTTAAATGACTACATCGAAGAGAAGGGTTTTAAACTAACCGTGATTAATGTAGGGGGTGGATTTGGGATCAATTATGAGAACCCGAATGATAAAGCCATTCCCGATTTTGAAAAATTCTTTGCCTTGTTTGAAGCTAATATCGAACTGAAATCCCATCAAAATCTGCATTTTGAACTAGGCAGATCCATCGTGGGACAATCAGGAAGCCTTATTACCAAAGTACTGTACACCAAAGAAGGTCGCACCCGAAACTTCGCCATTGTAGACGCAGGCATGACCGAGCTTATCCGCCCGGCGTTGTACCAGGCCACTCACAACATTGATGTATTAACCAGTGAAGGCCAGCCCAGGGTGTACGATGTAGTAGGCCCTATTTGCGAAAGCTCCGATACCTTTCGTAAAGAAATTGAGCTTCCGGAAGTTCAACGTGGTGACATTCTTGCCATCCGCAGCTGTGGCGCTTACGGGGAAGTAATGAAAAGTCAGTACAACCTTCGGCCAAATATCGCTTCTGTTTTTTCGGATGATTTAACCTGAAACATTTCATCCGAAATAGAATGGAATAGGCTGAAAAACCCGTATTTTCTACGCCTAATCTTTTCTGAATGAACATACACGTACTCAAATTCGGCGGCACCTCTATGAACGATCACCAAACCTGGAAACAGGTATTGGAGATTATCAAACGCTACGAATACCCGGTGGTAATTGTATCAGCCACCGCCCGAACCACCCGGCAATTAGTAGAAGCTTCCAAACTAGCTGCTATGGGAAACCTCGAAAAGGCCCATTCTATTGCTGATGAGGTTCATGAACGTCATCAAAAGCTGGTGAACGATTTCCTGAATGAAAATCCTCATCAAAAGAATCAGCTTATTAAAGAAAGCTGTGATAAAAAAGTGGCAGAACACATCAGCAAGTTGAAAAAGCTGCTTGAATACGTATATAAACAGCAAGATTTAGCTGACGGAATGCTGGATGCTATTGCAAGTATTGGTGAACAAATCTCTTCATACCTGCTGGCTCAATGTGGATTAGCGCTGGATATGCTTACTCAATTCATTGATGCTAAGAAAATCATCAAGACGGATGCCGAATACGGAAAGGCAACTCCAAACCGGGCATTAATTGGCCAAAAATCCGGTTCCCTGGAAACAGTGCTCGATTCCGGCTTCACTCCCATTATTGGTGGGTTTTATGGGGAAGCTCCCGATGGAACCACGACCACGCTGGGCTTTGAAGGATCCGATTATTCTGCAAGTTTAATAGGCGGAGCGATGCATGCTCAGGCCATCGAAATATGGACAGATGTGAGCGGGATTTACACCAGTGACCCCCGCTTTATCACCGATGCAAAACCAATAGCGGAACTCAGTTATTTTGATGCCACCGAAATGGCCTATTTCGGGGCAAAGGTGCTTCACCCTTCTACGTTAAAACCGGCACAGGAAAGAAACATCCCGGTGTTTGTGAAAAACATGTTTAAACCCAATGACTCGGGCACCAAAATCATTCGGGAATCAGGTCACAATCGTGATGTACTGGCAATGTCTTTTAAACCTGAAATGGTATTACTAACCGTAAGTGCTTACGAAACTGTAATGGGCTATTCATTCCTCACCAGGGTTTTCGCTGCGCTGGAACGGCATCGCCTTCCGGTAGATGCGGTAAATACCACCGAAGCTTCGGTAACAATCGCTTTATCGGATTCCATCAAGCTTGAAAAGCTTTCCAATGAATTGATCGAGGTGGGTACTATTACCATTGAACAACACAAAGGACTGGTCAGCTTAATTGGTATTCAGCTGTCCAGCATGAAAGATTTAAATCAACAGGTGTTCGAAGTTATCACGAAAGAAGAAGTGGATATGATTACGTTCACTAAAGAAAAACGGATTTTAAGTGTTGTGGTTGCTGAAGAACGAATGGTGGAAACTGCCCAGAAAATCCACTCGAAGTTGTTTTAATCCGTTATTGCGACCCCACGGGTGTCGGGAGAGGCAATCTTTATGTACTATTTAGTGCCTTACACAGATACTGAACTAAATTCAGCATGACAAAAATCTAATCCTCTTCCGGTTCTTCCTCACTCTCAAGTGTAATCTCAGGAATCACGATACCCAAACGTTCAGCGCGGTGGCGCCATTTTTCCCTGGCTAACTTCTGCATGTCTTCAATGGCATCAATTTCATCTACAATCTCGATGCCCAACAGGGTCTCAATCACATCCTCCATCGTTACAACCCCAGCCAGCCCCCCGTATTCATCTACCACCACGGCAATGTGTTCCTGGGTTTCCAGTAAGCGATCGAGCAACACCTTTACAGACGACTTTTCAGGAACTATCAGAACTTCCCGTTTAATTTCTTTCAATTTTTTATCGCCATTCCCTTTCGCCAGGTTCGAATACAGATCGATTTTAAGAATATACCCGGTAATATCTTCTTCAGAAGTTCCAAAAAGTGGCATCCTGGAAACCTGGAGTTCTTTTTCTGAAAGAATTTCCTGAATTGTTTTGTCCTGTTGATGCTTTACCACCACAATTCGGGGTGTCATAATGTCTTCCACCTTTAGCGAACTAAACGTGATCAGGTTTTTAAATACGTTCGATTCCCCTTCTTCAAACACTCCCTCCTGTACTCCCTGATCAGCCATGGCCGAAAATTCTTCTCTGCTAAGTGAAGGTTCTTTTTCACTTTTTCCAAGCCAACGGGTTATCCCTTCTGAGAGCTTAACAAAGGGATAGGTAAGCCAAATCAGAATGCGTGTAGTTCCAGCAGCAAAAGCAGCCATCGATTTCCAGTATGTAGCACCAAGTGTCTTGGGGATGATCTCGGAGAAAATCAGAATCACCAGTGTTAAAACCGCCGAGGTGAGGCTTACATATGCGTTTCCAAAAACCACCTGTGCCTGTGCGCCAACCCCCGCCGCCCCCACGGTGTGAGCAATCGTATTGAGGGTGAGTATAGAAGACAGTGGCCGATCAATATCTTCCTTTAAGTTCCTGAGGAGCGCACCACCTTTGGGGTCTTCCTGCTCTTTAAGCGCTATAAATGAAGGTGTTACCGAAAGAATCACTGCTTCTAAGATGGAGCACAAAAAAGAAACAGCAATTGCCAGAACTAAATAAAATATGAGTAATCCCATACCCTAAAATTAGCACTAAAAATGAACTTTAGTTTTAAATATTTGTAGCTGAATTTTTGTCCTGTTGAAAGTTATTCATGATCATTGGATTTATTTCATGGTACTTTTGTACCGGCAAGTTTCAGAGTGTGCAAAGAGTTTAGAGATATAGATTGAAGAAAACGAGCTTACCGCTCATTACTCACTCCTCAAAACCCAACGCCCTTGATTCTTTTTCCTTTCTTCCTTTTCCGCTCCACTTCTTATCTTCTGCCTCTATGCTTCAGTTGGATAACATAACACTTTCTCTTGGCGAGCGGGATTTACTTGCAGGAATCAATGCCATTATCAATCCAGGAGAACGTATTGGTTTGGTAGGCCCAAACGGAGCCGGAAAATCGACCTTGCTGAAAATCATCATGGGTATCCAGGAACTGGATAAAGGCCATGTATCTATGTCGAACTCGGAAACGCTGGGTTATTTACCACAGGATGGAGTAGATCCGGATTTCAATCTCACCGTGATTCAGGAAGTGGAAACAGCCTTCCAGGAATTGTTCGACCTGGAAATGGAGGTGAAATCTATCCAGGAGCAACTTTCCGAGGAAGATCACAGCTCCGAAAAGTACGGGAAACTGATGGAGAAGTACGGCCTTCTTCAAACCAAACTTGAAACTTCCGGCTTGTACAGCCTCCGCTCGGAAGTGGAAAAGGTATTGATGGGACTTGGGTTCTCGGAAAAAGATTTTAACCGCTCTACCACCGAATTCAGCGGGGGTTGGTTGATGAGAATAGCCCTGGCCAAGTTGTTACTCAGAAACCCGACCTATCTCCTGCTGGATGAGCCTACCAACCACCTCGACATTGAATCGCTGCAGTGGATGGAAAATTTCCTGAAGAACTATGAAGGCGCTGTGATTGTAGTTTCTCACGACCGGGCATTCCTGGATATGTTGACCAACCGAACACTTGCCATTAGGCGTGGAATCATGACCGATTATGCCGGAAATTATACCTTCTATGAAACCAAATGGAATGAAGAGCGGGAATTACTACTGAATGCACAGAAGAACCAGGAGAAGTCACTGAAGGAAACCGAGCGTTTTATTGAACGTTTCCGGTACAAAGCCACGAAGGCACGGCAAGTTCAAAGCCGGGTAAAGCAGCTGGAAAAAATTGAACGCATTGAAATAGAAGACGAACTCGACAGTGTTTCCTTTCGCTTCCCCCCTCCCGAAAGGAGCGGTCAGGTGGTGATGGCGCTCGAAAATATCACCAAGCGATACGGTACAAACACGGTTTTTGAGGCATTGGAATATGAAATCGATCGTGGGGATAAAATTGCGGTTGTGGGTCCGAATGGTGCTGGTAAGTCAACCCTGATTCGGATTTTGGCAGGAAATGAACCGATCCAGGAAGGGGGCCGGAAAGAAGGCCACAATGTAACTACCTCGTACTTTGCACAGCACCAGGCTGAAGAACTGGACCACACCCAAGACCCGCTGCAAGTGATGATGAGCGCCGGATCCGGGGAAAAGGAAAGTCGT
>JAKSCW010000105.1 GCA_022360375.1 Balneolales bacterium | reverse complement strand
GGCTCCGGTAACTGGTTTAATTGTGCAACCTATTATTGGATATTATTCAGACCGGACCTGGCATCCTAAATGGGGACGCAGGCGCCCGTATTTTGCTATAGGGGCAATTTTGGGGACCCTTGCATTAATTGCCATGCCAAATTCAGCTGCTTTGTGGATGGCAGTTGGTGTTCTTTGGATCATGGACGCATCCATTAATGTTACGATGGAACCATTCAGGGCATTCGTAGGGGACTTATTGCCAGATGAGCAAAGGACAGCCGGTTTCGCAATGCAAAGTTTCTTTATTGGAATAGGTGCTTTAGTAGCATCATTTCTGCCATGGATATTCGCGAATTGGCTAAACATTCCAAATACAGCACCGGAGGGGGTGATTCCACCTTCAGTCAAATACTCCTTTTACATTGGAGCAATCATGTATTTCTTAACGGTAATGTGGACGGTATTCAGTACCAAGGAATACCCACCGGAAGAAGGAGAGGATCATGATGAACCTGCAATGGAAAAAAGCGAAGAAGGTTTTTTCATTCAGAAATTTATACGAATCGGTATTGTTTCAACCCTGATCGGAGGTGTCTTTTCAGCATATGTAGCAATTTCCGGGATCGATTCGCAACTACATGTTTTAGGTGGAGGATTAGTTCTTTTTGGATTAGTGCATTTTATCGGCTCTTCACTTACAAAAAATGGAAAAACCAAATCGGCTCTCGTCCATATTGTGAAGGATTTCAATTCCATGCCTAACACGATGGTACAATTGGCATTTGTCCAGTTTTTCACCTGGTTTGCATTATTCTCAATGTGGATTTACACCACATCTGCCGTTACTTCGCATATATATGGTACCACAGACCCCACTTCCAGCTTGTACAATCAAGGGGCAGACATGGTAAGTAATCTGTTCGGTGGATATAATGGTATAGCGGCTTTAGCGGCTATTGTAATCCCTTGGGTGGCCCGCAGAACCAATCGGAAAATCACTCATATGCTGGCGCTATTCTGTGGTGGTATCGGTTTGATTTCTATTTACTTCATTTCTAATCCGAATCTTTTGTGGGTAAGCATGATTGGTGTTGGGATAGCCTGGGCCAGTATTCTTTCCATGCCTTATGCTATTCTTTCCGGATCACTTCCGGCTGATAAAATGGGCTATTACATGGGGGTATTTAATTTCTTTATAGTTATACCTCAAATAATGGCCGCTTCTGTTCTTGGGTTCATTCTTACCACGTTCTTCGGAGGAGAAACCGTCATGATCCTGGTAACCGGTGGTGTTTCAATGATACTTGCTGGGTTGCTGTGTATGCGGGTTGATGATGAAACTGGTGGACAGGTACAGACTTCATAAATCAAATTTCAAAAAACTTAACGAATGAAACTACATTCAACAAAAGCACTGGTTTTTTTATTGGTGCTTTTTTTATTTCAATCAATACATGCCGGAACAAAAGAACGTACCGTTGATATTGTTTCAGCGATGATCGTCTCTCCAAACGAAGTGAGAGTGGTATTATCTCAAAACCTGCAACCGGAAAGTGTAAGCCTGGCTCATGCCGGAAATGAGCTTCCGGGGATGGTAATTGCCGAATCTGAGAAAACCTATCTGGTAATTACTGACGAAAAATTAGACTACACTAAAAGATATGTTGCCCAGGTAGGAGACAGAACCAGAAACGCACAAGTTCATTGGGAAGCCATTGATGCCATGTATACCTATGAAGGTGAACTTGGAATGTTCTATACCAGCGAGGAAACGGAATTTAAACTATGGGCACCATTGGCCACAGAAGTTGAACTACAGCTGTTTAAAGAAGGGAATGGAACCATACCCTATTCAACCGTTAACCTTGAAAGAGGAGAAAAAGGAGTTTGGAGCACCACGGTTTCCGGTGATTTATTTGGTGAATTCTATAGCTATCTGGTAACCAATTACGGAGAAACCAAAGAAGTAATCGATCCCTATGCCAAATCGAAAGGGGTGGATGACGATCCGGGTGTAATTATTGGGAAAGCAGCTATTCTCGATCCTTCTTTAATAGGCCCCGAACTGAACTTTGCGGACATTGAAGGATATGAGAAGCGGGAAGACGCCATTATCTGGGAGATTCATGTCCGCGATTTCACCGTTGACCCTGATATCGAGACAGAAGCAAGGTTTGGAACGTATGGAGCATTCACCGAACGCTTGGATTACATCAGAGACTTGGGAGTTACGCATGTTCAATTACTACCTGTTATGAGCTATGCACATGGCAATGAATTGGCAGCCTCAAACAGGGAATTTGAATTTGCAACAAGCGTAAATTATAACTGGGGGTACGATCCGCATGGCTATTTTGCTCCGGATGGAATGTATTTGGAAGATCCAACCGATCCGGCGCTTCGAATCAGAGAATTGAAAGAGCTGATTAATGCTGTTCATGCGGAAGGCCTGGGTGTTACGCTAGATGTAGTGTACAACCACACTGCAAGAGTCTCCATTTTTGAAGACATCGTTCCAGGTTATTATCACTTCATGGATTCAGAAGGCAATACCAAAGAGAGTTATGGTGGAGGGCGTGTCGGAACCACTCATGCTATGGCCCGTAAACTGGTAATAGATTCCATTCTATATT
>JAKSCW010000575.1 GCA_022360375.1 Balneolales bacterium | reverse complement strand
TAATCTTTTAAAAAAGAAACCCTGACTTATGCTATCTGATTCATTATTTGTAACCTCAACCCGAAATTTATATCTCGTGAATTCTGAGAATACTTTATCTATTAATGCAGTTTTTCCAATTCCTGATTTAGCAGAGATCAAAAGAAAACGCGATTTATCTCTCTTTCTTTTTATATCCTCTCGTAGGTAATTTAGCTCTTCATCACGATTAATAAATACAGAAGTCCGCACCATAATTCCTAGTTATCCTTTACTCGGAGGGCAACTGAAAACTAAAAACTCAACCTGTTCCGGGGGTGCTGAAGCTCAAGAATCTGGCGCTGTTTCTGGTTGGTTACATGAGTGTATATCTGGGTGGTAAGGATAGAGCTATGGCCCAGGATTTTTTGTATGTATTTGATATCAACGCCCTCTTCCAGCAATAAGGTAGCAAACGTGTGCCGAAAGCAATGGGGAGTAATGTTTTTTTTAATGTTTGTTTCAGATACATATTTGCGAATCATAAATCGCACCGATTGAGGAGATAAACGCTGTTCGATCCTGTTTTTAAAAAAGTATATACAGCTGGAGTCCACCCCGGTTTCCCGGTAAGCATGTAATGATTGCAACAACTCGGGGTTACAGAGTTGAATGATCCGGTCTTTATTTCCCTTACCCCTGATTTTTACAAAGCCGGTTCTTTCTTCCAGGTTTACATGGTCGGATTTCAGGTTACACAATTCGCTTACACGCATGCCGGTACCAAATAGGAGTTCCAGGATGGCTATATCCCTGAGGATGGTTTTATATTTAAACGAGTGCTTGTTTCGCAGGGAGTTTTTCTTTTTATAAACGATTCGGAATAGCATTCGGATTTCAGAAATATCAAGTACGGTGGGTAAACGAAAGGGTTCTTTTAACCGAACCCGAACTTTGCGAAAGGGATTGACCTGGATTTTATCTTCAAACTCGAGATAGTTGAAGAACGCCTTGGTAGTGGCTAGTTTCCTTTTAACCGATTTGATAGCATATTTTTTGTTCAGGTATATGAGGTAGCTTTTAATTTCCTCTTTAGATATATCGCCTATATTAATATTAGATTCAATATGCCTCTTTATAAACGCTGAAAACTGGGTTAAATCTATTTTATAGGCCTTAAGGGTTTTGGGATTTAGATTCTTTTCAAATTCGCAATGAGTTAAAAACTCTGTAATAAGTATGTTCATGTCCTTCCATTATTTTGTAAAAGCGCTTAATATGGGCAGGAACCTTTCTTTTTTCTACTATCATTTAAATAAGTGTATTATGAATTTTTTGAAGCGGCGGCCATATTTGTTTTTTCTGCTAATAGCCATTTTTGCCTGTTCGGCACCTCAGGCTCAGCTTAATACCGAACAGTTAATTGCAGATCTGGAGTATCTTTCTTCCGATGAATTAGGTGGCCGGTTGGTAGGTACCGAGGGGAATGAGCGGGCGCAATTCTATATTATGCAAAGGTTCACTGAGAGTGGAGTACAAAAATTGGGAGACCGGTATACACGTACCTTTCAGTTTGAAAGAAATGGAGCACAAATGGAAGGAGTAAATATAATAGGAGTAGTACCCGGTGAATCAGAATCCATGATTGTTCTTACTGCCCATTTCGATCACATAGGCACCCGCGATAGTTTGATTTTTAATGG
>JAKSCW010000278.1 GCA_022360375.1 Balneolales bacterium | reverse complement strand
CTCCTTTTTTGGCTTCATCATCGTCAAGAGTCATTACCGCATTACAAGCCCCTCTGAATTTAAAAGCTCCTACTTTTTGAAAATTTTCACATTTGAAGAACAACTGAGCCCCAACCCGTTCATTAATCCGATCGCTGGTTAAAACCGGGGTATTATGAGCATAAGGTTTAATAACCTCGTGAGCATAAATCAGATCAGAAATGGAGGGAGGAATAAGAACATCAATCATTGAATATATTTTTTCAATTCTATTGGGTTTACACGATTATATTCAGCAGCGAAACAGCAACTTGTTTCAGATCATTCTAGTTTCATTTAATCTATCACTTTTTTTATGAAGAAATTATCTCTGCTTGTGCTTGCGTTCTTTATTTCAAGTACACTTTCTGCGCAAACCCAGGAAGCTATCGATCGTTTTCAATTCGATGTTGATGTGAATTATGACTCTTCTATTCCATCCCCAAAGGATTTTTTAGGATATGAACTTGGCGAAGAATATACCCTCCACTATCAGGTGATGGATTATTTTGAAGAACTGGCTCGTGTTTCTGATAAAATTACTTTTCATGAATACGGAAAAACCTATGAAAACCGGGCACTTAATTACGTGGTGATAACTTCTTCGGCTAACCAGCGGAATATTGAGGCAATTCAGGAGGCAAATTTTCAATTAGCAAACAACCCGGGGAGTACCCAGGTAGAGGAGCAGCCTGTTATAGTTTGGATGAGTTATAATGTACACGGGAATGAACCTTCTGGTAGCGAATCAGCCATGCAAACCGCATACCGGTTGGTTGCAGGATTGGATAGTGAGACAACCGGTTGGCTGGAAAACTCTGTGGTGATTATTGACCCCATGCTGAACCCGGATGGCCGGGAACGCTATGTGAATTGGTATAAATCTTCCCAGGCAAATATTTTGAATGTAAATCCGGAGGATTTGGAGCACGATGAAATATGGCCCGGGGGAAGAACCAATCATTATTGGTTTGATTTGAACCGGGATTGGGTTTGGCTCATTCATCCTGAGTCACAGGGCAGAATTGCTGTTTACCAGGAATGGATGCCCCAGGTACACATCGATTTTCATGAACAGGGCTTCAATAACAACTACTTTACCATGCCCGGAACTACTCCCAGAAACCATGAACTACCCGAGGCTTACGAATATTGGGCGGATGTTTTTGGGAGAGGTGCGATCGAGGAATTTGACAGAGCACAAGTGAACTTCGAGACCAGGGAACGGTTTGACTTTTTCTACCCGGGGTATGGCTCGTCCTACCCAAGTATTATGGGTGGAATAGGAATGCTTGCAGAGCAGGGGGGGCACAGCCGCGGAGGTCGGGCGGTAGAAACCGATGATGGATATGTACTGACACTTCGCCAGCGTGTATTTGATCATTATAAGAACGGGGTTTCTATTGTAAAAACTTCAGTTGAAAACCGGGCTGCGCTCTTGAATTATTTCAAAGACGCGCGGTCGCAATCATCTCAAAAGGGGAATACCCAGGCGTATATCCTGCCAAACAACGCTGATGATTACACTTATGATGTTATCAACTTAATGTTAAAGCATAATGTTCAGGTTGAACAGGCAACTGAGGATTTCACAGTTCGAAATGCGTTTGATTATTGGGATGGAAACTCTTCTACCCGAAATTTTACAGTGGGGGATTTCATTATTAAAACCGACCAGCCCGGGCATTTGTTTATCAATACATTATTCCGGCGCCAATTAGAAATTCGTGATTCTGTGATGTATGATATGAGCACGTGGTCCATTCCTCTTGCCTACAACCTGGATGCTGCGTGGACTACTTCAAATGTTGGTGTTTCTACTGAAATGGTAACCGAAAGTATGATGCACCCTTTGGGGGTTGAAAATAATGACGCTACCTATGCTTATACCATTGATTGGGCTCAGCGTCACGCTCCTAAGGCACTCGCGAAATTGTGGGATTACGGATATAATGTTCGTTCTTCAGAAAAAGGTTTTGTAAAAGACGGAATTGAATTTTCGAAAGGAAGCCTTGTGATATTGATAGGGAGAAATCTTCACAAAACTGGAGCGATTCACCGGGATATGCAAGCAATTGCCGAATATGCTAACGTAGAAATAATGGGTTTTGATACTGGAAGAATGGATGAAGGTAGCGACTTAGGTTCGCCAAGTATGGAACCGGTTCATGAGCCAAAAGTGGCTTTGATGGTGGATTCTCCTTTCAATTCCTATACCGCCGGGCAGCTTTGGTTTTTATTCGATCAATGGACAGAATTTGGGATTTCCAGAATCCGGTCAAGTGATTTTGATAATATAGATCTAAACAGCTATGACGTGATTTTGATGCCAGGCTCGTGGGGAGGCTTAAGCAGTGTTGCGAGTGAAGATGAGATTGAAGGCCTTAAAGATTGGGTACGTAACGGAGGAGTGCTTATCGGGACTGAATCAAGTGGTTCATGGCTCACAGAAGAAAGAGGAGGGATAGCGAATGTTAAACTGGCCGAAACTGATGACGAAGAGGAAGGCATAGATCCAGCGGCCTACACCCGATATGAAGACCGGGAAGATACGGTTGGACTTCGACGTATTCCGGGTTCGGCATTCAAAGGAATAGTAGATAACTCCCACCCGTTAGCTTTTGGTATGCCTGATCGAATCTATTCATTGAAATTTGGTTCAGATACAATTACCCCAATAGAAGGAGCTCACAACGTTGGGTACTATGTAAAGAATGCAGAAGACGTATTAGCCTCTGGATATGCTTCTGCACAAAATAAGCGTCATGCAGCTGGCAATGCCTTTGCAGTGGTTGACGAAATGGGACAAGGGAAAGTGGTGATGCTTCTGGATAACACCCAATACCGGTTATTCTGGGTTGGGCCGGCTCGTTTCGTACAAAATGCTGTGATGTTACTGCCCGGTTTTTAACTAAAAACATCAATTCATTTAAACTATGAAAAAACAAATATTAATATTGCTTGGAGTGCTGTTTCTCTTTAGTGGTGCTATTTATGCACAGAATGATTTATTAATTCGCCAACCTGCGATAAGTCCGGATGGATCGGAGATTAGTTTCTCTTATCAGGGAGATATCTGGACGGTACCTTTTGCTGGAGGAGAAGCCCGTCGCTTAACCATTCACGAAGCGTATGAATACGCTCCAACCTGGAGTCCGGATGGTCAACATATTGCCTTTTCGGGTTCGAGATATGGAAATGCGGATATTTTTACAATTCCTTCAGAAGGAGGCAGATCAAGCAGGCTTACTTATTATTCCGGTGGGGATAATATTTCCGATTGGTCCGATTCTGGTGATATTTTATTTGTTAGCAATCGAACTTTTGCCCAGGTTGAATGGGATTCTGAACTGCAAACAGTTCCGGCAACCGGAGGAACCCCATCGAGGCTAATAAATGCATTAGGCAATATGCCGGTGATGTCGCCTAATGGCAGGTATATAGCTTTTGTTCGCGGTTCTTGTCGAATTTCACGAGAGGAATATGATGGGCCGGCCGATTTGGATGTTTGGTTATATGACACGGAAGAAGAGACTTACACTGATCTTACAGATAACAGTCGTAATGACTTCCTTCCGAAATGGAAAGATGACAATACCTTGTATTTCATTAGTGCGCGTACCGGGCGATACAATATTTACGAGATGAATGTTTCCACGATGGAAACTAACGCTGTTACCAATTACTCCCAGGATGGAATTCGTCACTTTGATGTGTCATCAAATGGAAACATAGTGTTTACCCGCCAGTTGGGTGTACATACTATGCAAAATGGAGCCACAAGAGCTCAAAAAGTTGCTATTTCGTTAACTACCGATTACCGTTTCTATCCTGAAGAATTCCGAACATTCACAAATAATATCAGTGGATACAGTGTTTCACCAAACGGTGAACTTACAGCGATGACAATTCGTGGTGAAATTGTAGTAAAAAAGAATGACAAGGATGTGAGGAGAACAGTAAATATTTCTGATCATCCTTACCGCGACCAATCACCGGTGTGGCTTAATGATACTACCTTAGTTTTTGTGTCAGATAGAGACGGGCAGTATGATTTGTATCTGGGACGTTCTGTTGACGAGAACAAAAACAGTGTTTTTGAAAGTTTAAAACTGGAAGTTACCCGACTTACAAATACCGAAGAGAATGAACTCAACCCTTTGATTTCACCAGATGGCTCAATGATTGCTTACCAGCAAGGACGAGGTAAATTAATCACCGCAAAAATTGACGAGAATGGACGCCTTACAGACCGGAAAACTTTGCTTGATGGGTGGGCAACACCGGGAGGTGTAAGTTGGAGCCCGGATAGCAAATGGTTGGCATACTCATTAGATGACCTGTATTTCAACAGCGAGGTATTTATACATTCGGCGGATAACAGTAAAGATCCTGTTAATGTTTCAATGCATCCTAAGGGAGATTTCGGGCCGGTTTGGAGTAGAGATGGGTCTAAATTGGGTTTTGCCTCAGACCGGAATAATGGAGATTATGATATTTGGTTTGCTTGGCTAACAGAAGAAGATTGGCTAAAAACAGAAGAAGACCGGGAAGACGGTTACTATTTTGAAACCGAAGCTGAAGAAGAGGAAGAAGAAGATTCTGACGAAGTAAAACCTATCCAAATCGATTTTGAGAATATCCATGAGCGCCTTTGGCAGTTAACCTCAATGCCGGGAAATGAATTTGGGTTAGCAATTTCAAATGACGGAGAAACATTCTACTTCACAGCAAGTGACCCTGCTGAAAGCGGCCGTGATTTATATAGCATTGGCTTTGACCGGGATGATTTAAAGCAACTAACCGAGGGTGGGCAGAATCCTTCACAAATGACATTGAGCCCCAATGGGAAGAAGTTCTTTGCATTGAAACGCGGAGCCTTGTTTGAAGTGGACAATTCAGGCAAGTTTACTTCTTTACCTTTTCGTTTTACTATGCAAATCAATAGAGAGGAGGAACAGAAGCAGGTATTTGATGAAGCATGGGCTGCACTGGAGGCTGGTTTTTATGATCCTAACTTCCATGGAGACGACTGGGAGGGGTTGAAAAGGAAATATCGGCCATGGGCGCTTTCTGCTTCAACATCTCAGGACTTCAGGTATATGTTCAACTGGATGTTAGGTCAATTAAATGCCAGCCATATGGGCATGTTTGGGTCTAACCCGGAAGAAACTCAAACCCAGCGCACCGGAATATTGGGTACTGCATTAATACCGGTAGAAAATGGAGTGCAGATTACTCATGTAGTTTCGAATTCGCCGGCAGACCGCAAAGCCAGCAAATTGAATATTGGTGAGGTGATAACACATGTGAATGGGAATGAAATTGTACCAGGCACTAATTTTTACTCCTATTTTGTAAATGAGGCCTCAGAGCAAGTTCTGCTTCAGGTTCAATCTGAAAATGGAAGAAACTCCCGCGAGGTGGTTATCCGGCCCACGAACAGTATAAACGATGAGTTGTATGAAGAGTGGATAGATTCCAGGGAGAAACTCACAGAAGAATACTCAAATGGTCGCCTTGGGTACATACATATTGAAGGTATGAACATGCCAAGTTTTGAGCGGTTTGAAAGAGAGCTCACAGCGCAGGGATATGGTAAAGATGGTGTAGTTATTGATGTACGCTGGAATGGCGGAGGATGGACTACCGACTATTTAATGGCTGTGTTAAATGTGCGCCAGCATGCATATACTATACCACGTGGAGCTACCAATAATTTGGAAAGAGATCACCGCGAATACCGGGAGTATTACCCTTACAGCGAACGCTTACCATTGGCCTGGTGGACGAAACCTTCGGTGGCAATTGCAAACGAAAGCAGTTATTCAAACGCTGAAATTTTCTCCCATGCATACAAAACGCTTGGTATTGGAACCCTGGTTGGTATGCCAACTTTTGGCGCGGTCATTTCGACAGGAGGAATGGGCTTGTTAGACGGTTCATTTGTGCGTATGCCGTTTCGCGGATGGTATGTAAAAGCCACAGATGAAAATATGGAGAATGGTCCGGCAGTTCCGGATGTGATCATCAATAACCGGCCAGATAGCAAAGCAAAGGGAGAAGACCCGCAATTGAGAAGAGCAGTTGAAGTATTACTGGAACAAATTGATGATTAAAACCAACTTGTAGTAAATACTAAAGCCCATCTGGATTTTCCAAATGGGCTTTTTTGTATTACTTAATCAATAGCATTTTTTTAGTGGAAACTACATCACCAGATTGAAGTCGGTAAAAGTATACCCCGGATGACATTTGGGAAGCATTCCAGGTAAAGGAATATGAACCCGCTGATAACCGTTCGTTTACCAGAGTTGCCACTTTCTGTCCAATTGAGTTATAAATTTCCAGCGAAACGCCAGACGCTTCAGGTATTCCAAACTCAATATTCGTGCTTGGATTGAAAGGATTTGGATAGTTTTGAGATAAAATCACTTCTGAAGGAATTTCTGACTCATTCTCATTACTACTTAAGACCTGGTCACCATAGAAGTAGACATTATCGATGTATATTTCCTGTAATCCTCCGGAAGCGATAAACAGTAATTGAGACAAATGTTCTCTGGTTACCATGTTTTCAAAATCATCTATCGGGAGGTCAAAACTGATCCATTGATTGCTTACCAATGCCGGGGTAGACGTCGCATCAAAGAACAATTCATCTTCAACATCATCACCACCACTCCAAACACCATTAGCGCCAAAATCTACCAATTTTACACTGAATCTGGCCGGTGAACCAGTTGGTTGAGAAGTCCACATATCAAAACGGAAATTGGTCAAATTAGTAGCATCAATTTGTTCTGAAATGAACTCTATGCCTGCATGATTTAAGTTTGAATAGAACTTGATATCGTCACCATCCAGTGAAATATCTTCAAGATTAGCCTGATCCCATACCGCCGACCAGGTATCTACGTCAATATTGGGATAAGAATTGCTAAATAGTGAAACCACTTTATCTGCATCATGTGTAGGAATTGGAGCAGGTATTAATTCCGGATTTTTTCCAAAATAGAAGTTGTCAAAGAATATGGTTCCATTCCCTTCTATCTTAAGCTGGAAAACTTCAGTAAGGTTTACAACATCAGAAAACTCAGAAAGAGGAATGTCTATGCTTTGCCATTCGTTAGTTCGAACGGTTAGTTCATAGGGTGTTTCAAGTGGTCCGGGGCTGATCAGATATACCTCCAGTTCAGTGGCATCACTTGTCCAGTAATCAAGGTGGAACCATCCCATTTCACTTACATCAAGGGTATCTCCTAATTCAGTGCCCTGGTAATTCAGTCCTTCATATTTAAGGAGACTATCTTCTCCAATCATAACAACAGAGGCAATTGTTGATTGATTCCAGTTAGGATTGAAATCTGTTCCTTCAACATTTGTGTAGGAATCACTAAAGATGGAGATCACATTTTCGGAATCCGGAACAGGAACTGGAGCAGCTATTTGTGGCCCGGTTGGAACCGGTTCACTACCAGAAAAATAGAGGTTATCTACATAAACGGTACCATCTCCTTCAAATCGTATTTCTGAAAGTGAGGTGAGGTCTACTGAATCGGAAAAAACGCTTAAAGGAATATTCACACTTTGCCAGGTATCAGTAGTAACAGTAAAATCGAATTTACCTTCAGACTCATTGCCGTCAACTAAGTAAACAGCTAACAGAGTAACATCCCCGGAGAAGTAATCTACATGGAAGCTATCACGGGATGATACATTTTGCGGATTTGCCAGAAGGGTTGTCTGGAAATCCAAATTATCGTATTTCAGGGTATTATTTCCTTCAATAATCTCAAGCGTTATAATTGTGGATTGTCCTTCATCAACATTAAACTGTGCTTCCGTTATACTTGGATAGGTATCGCTGAAAATAGAAATTACGTTTGATGCATCAATATCGGGAACCGGGGCAGCAGTTAACGAACTTTCACCAATGGCAGTACTATGAGTATTTGTACTATTTGCCGGAACCATCATTTCGAAACCATCAGAAAAGGTGACCAAACGTTCTGCTAATCCTGAATTGTATGCCACATAGGTAGTATCGTCGTTTTCGTTCACAAATACTGCATAGGTAGATATGTCTGCAAATACATCTGTATTGAAGTGCCCCATTTCCTTTAAATTGTACAGCCAATGATAGGTTCTTGCCCTCGATTCACCATCAAAAGGTTCATAATCAGGATCACCTTCATAGTATGAAATGGCTAAATCGGCATCTGATAAAGCAAGGAATGACCACAGCACATCTTTCCATTGTGTTGGCTGCCCCCCCAACTCTGATACCATTAGATTATAGTTTTCTATGATGTAGGCCGGATGTCTTCCTAAGTATACAGAAGCACTTGTAACGGGAAGGAAGTTTATGCCGTGGATGAATTCGGGAGCACTACCAAACCAGGTACCATATACTCCTTTATTTCCCCAAACTAATCCAAGGGCATCTTTTGTATAATCGGAGGGGAATACTTCATCATCCACATCAAACCAATATTGTTCAATTGCTGCAGTTTCCGTGGTATATAAGAATACACCAAGATCTCTGATATCTTCCTGGTTGGTAATTTCTCCCCACAAGAAAGTGGCAGCTGAAAAGTTCATAGACTCTGAACTGGATTCCTGGTTGTTTCCTGCTTCAAAATCTGCGTGACCAGATGCCCATGAATGGCCAGCATACACATCATGATTCCGTAAAAAAGGAAACTGTGTATCATCACGATCCCAATTACTGGCATTTTTGATGAGTAAGTTTACCATACCTCCCCAATTTTCCTGGGCAGCCCATGCACTGTCATATTGGGCTACTGTGGCGGCTGCTTTAACGGCATATCCGGCATGAAAATGTTGGTCATTCAATTCTCTATCTGCCCCAAAACCTGAAGGATATCCCGTTAATGAGTTCCAGGTGCTGTTGTATACATATTCCTGGCCATTGCCCACAGTAAGCCAGTCTTCAAGGCGGATTTTTAATTCCGAAAGGAAATAATCTCTTTCGGCAACTGCTCCAAGCTGATCCGCAATATGTACCAGCTCGGCAAAGCGTCCCATTTCTTTTCCACTATTGTAGGTAGAAGCGATTGGGGAAAGGGTTTCATCGGTCACATCCTGAACGAATTCTAAAAGTTGAATGCGATCATAACTTCCTGCATCAGGGAGGGAAGGTAATATGCCGGAGAACATCATTTGTGTGGTAAAGGAATTTCCCTGGAACAATTTCAACATGCCTCGGGGAGATGCATAGGTATAGCTTGTAAGTATTTCAGATGTATTTAACCATTGATGGCGATAGAGTGCTGTTAACGTTTCACTTGAATTTGAGCCACTGCTGTCCATCAAAAAAGTTTCATAGCTGTAGGTAGTGGTTACTTCTGCTGTGGCTTCATTGTATTCCCATTCAACTACGGTATTAGTTACAAAAGCGTAAGCACGTTCCCTGAATACTTCAAGGGTTGCTGAAGTGGTATCGGGTAGAAGCGCCACGGAGAAATAGTCTTTCCCATTTAGTGAAGACTCAAACACATTCGTTCCCGACCAGGATGAACCGGTTGGAGCAAAAATTCCATAATGATTCCCATTAATGGTGACCCCTAAAACTTCGTTTTCATTGTGCCAGACTTCCGGAGTTTGAGCACTTGTTACTAAGGCATTTCCACCCGAAATAGTAAAAAACGAATAAGGAAGACCATGCCCGATTGTTGCTTCCATTGATGCAGATTCATCTTCCCACAGCGCAGTTACTGTCCAGTCTCCATAATCTTTGGTTACCGTTTCGGTGGCTGAAAGTCCTGCTACTCCCACCATTAAATCCTCGGAGAATGGATACAGGTAATCGTTTCCGGAAAGTACATGTGTTGGAGTATACCCGATTTTCAATCCGTAACTCTCGGCCTTGAAATTTAAAGGATGAGCATAGATATAATTTGAGTGCGGATCGCCGTTAAAAGGAAATATAAGACTGCTCCAAAAATCATTGGTGACGATTGGCTTATCGAACGATTCAGTAATTTTAGGGCTGGCTGGCTCACCGGCAGAAGTTGAAGGACCTACTGTGCCAGGAGGAAGTGTTGTGCTGTAACTTCCATTACCAATCGAGACAGTTTGAGCAGAGGTTTCTGTTGTAGTTAAGCTCGTAAAACCGAGGAATAGAATTGTAATAAATAGTAGTGATGCAATATAAGTCCTCATATTTCATGTAATTAAAAGTGTTGTTGACCAGGTATTGTAGTTAAAGGAGTGAAAAAATTTAAATACAATAGTTGTGTGAAGAGTAGGGTTAGTTGTAATAGAAGAACCTAAAGATTTGGGTTTTAATCAAATCTTATGTGATAGTAACCATTAACAGGCCTGATATCAGTTATAATCTTATTAAAGGGGGTTCTCTTCACTAACAGATTCGGCTTTCAATTGCTCCATCCGTTTCCTGTTTTTTCGTTTTGAAACGTAAGGCAGAAAGAAAAGATAGATGCCTGTAATCCAAAGCACGGTAACCACTAATCCTGTGGGTAAAAATATCCAAAGTTTTGCTGATTCATGGAACCACGAACCATCGTGCATAGCTTCAATGATGTGAGATCGGCGAAAGGCAATTTGAAGAATTTCACCGGTATCTGTATCAATTTGTATTTCCCAATGATTAACGGCACGAACTTTAACAATGCCTTTATCTGGTCGCACATCAAGGCGGTCAACATCAGCCCAGGTTTGTATTTCAGCCTCGGGTACAGAGGCTGAAATGTTGAGAATTTCATCAAATGAGATGGAGGGAATTTGGGCAGAGCCTTCTGTGGTGGGAGGTTGCACCCAGGCCGATTGTTTTTTTACCTGGAGGAGAAGTCCGGTAATCAACACCACAAGGAAAGGAAGAGCAATGATAATTGCTCCCCATTTGTGAATTTTTCGTAAGTCCTTGCGTGGATTCCAACTCATCAAAAAGCAATTTGGTTAAAATTTATATCTCACCCCAAACGAGGAGGAAATACTTACCATTGTAGCTGGTTCAATGAGCACATAAGGTCCGGCATCAATAAATACTTCAAATGGCACTTCAGGAGTATCATATTCGAGTCCCCAAACAAACTCAATTCCAAACTCATTTTCTTGCTGCGAAATCCCAAGTATAAGCCCCGGACCATGATAGGGGACAACAATATTTCCTTCGCCCAAATCGATTGCATTACTCGTTTTATGAAAATGATACTCAGGATTAATTAACAATCCACTAGAGTTATCAGCGATGGTAAAATCTATGTCCAGCCGGGCAGAAGATTTGGTAGTCACTTCATACTTCGTACTTATCCTTGTCCCGATTACATCGGCTCCCGCTGAAAAATATTTCTCCTGAGCCGATGTGGCTTCAACACATAGTCCAATTGCAATAACTAAAAGCAGTTTTTTTCTCATGATGAATAGTAGTAAGTATTAGTTTTTTGAATGATTAATAGTCGAGTCCGGGTTGTGTAATCCGGGAATTTTCATTTTGTTTTGCCGCCTCTACCATTTCTTCCACATCTTTAAGTAGTTCTTTCGCGTTGAATACAATTCCATCCTTAATAGTGTACACAACGCCTCCGTGGCGCTGAACTTCATTGTTTTCATCAACCAGAATTGCACCGGTTCCATAGAGTACCTTTAAGTTCGCCATCGGGTTAGCATCAACAATAACCATATCTGCGAGCTTTCCGATTTCAATGGTTCCAAGTTCATGATCAACACCTAATACTTCGGCACCTTTCAGTGAAGCAGATTGGAAGATTTCGAGAGGGTGGAAGCCTGCTTCCCTGAATAATTCCATTTCCTGGATGTAGCTAAAACCATAGAGTTTATAAATATAGCCGGCATCAGAACCCAGGGTTACACGGCCACCCCTGTTTTTGTATTCATTTATGAATTCCATCCAAAGGCGGTAATTCTCTTTCCATGCAATTTCCTGTTCAGTTCCCCAATCCAGCCAGTAGGAACCATGAGAAATACGGCTTGGAGCATAAAACCTCCATAGAGAAGGAAGGGTATATTTTTCATGCCACTCGGCCCTTCGTTGAGTCATAAGATCACGGCTTGCTTCATAAATAGTGAATGTAGGGTTGATACTGAAATCGAGTGCCAACATTTCATTCATTACTTCATTCCACTTTTCTGAATAAGGTTTTGCAGTCTGTGTCCAAAGTCTGCCCGCTTCTTCAAATCGATGTTGTTCGTTATTGTAATTATAGTCAAGTGGATAATCCTGAATGATTTGATCTTCAAACATCGCTTCTGGCAAACCATACCAGTGTGTCATACTGGTTAGTCCAAGCCGTGCAGAAGTAAGGGCATTATTATAAACCACCCGGGTTTGGGCATGGTGAGTCATGGTTCCCAGGTCACGTTTATTTGCTTCATCAATTGCAGCTGCATACACTTCCGGAGAAGCTCCGAAAAATTTAATGCCATCAGCACCACGATCATCAATCATTTCTACCCAATCACGGGCCTGCTGAGCAGTTGTAATGGGGCCGTTTGATCCTTGACCAAAACCAATCCAGGCCGAAATTCTTGGAGCAGTAATTTCATTCTTTTCACTCATTTCTCTATGACGAAGGGTCCAATCCATTCCATTAAATGAGCCGGGTTCACGAATAGAGGTAATCCCATGGGCCAGCCATAGTTTGTATACATATTCCGGAGTGGTTCCCTGAGCTCTGCCACCTGTGTGGGCATGCATATCAAAAAAACCGGGAAGCAAATACATGCCAGTTGCATCAATTTCTTTTGTGTTTTCGTCAGCCTGGGGCCGCCGCTGTTCATTAATTGGTAAACCGGGGTAACCGACAGTTCGAATGTTGGTTATCCTGTTTCCCTCCACAACAATATCCACAGGGCCTGTAGCGGGAGACCCGGTTCCATCTATGAGATGAACTCCCCGGATAATTAAGCGATCAAATGGACCCTCTCCTTCAGAACGGGGGGGAGCATCGGGCATTTGCCCGAATACAGGCATAGACAAGATGACAAGTAGAGATAGAACAGAGAGCTTTTTCATAAACAACCTTTTAGTAAATCAAGTTATAAAACTAGCAAAAATAGAAGAGTAAAAAATAGTTATAAAAGAAGGGCGCCCTCATGCTTTAAAAGCCATTCTTTTCGATGCATTCCTCCGCCATAACCCACCAGATTATTATTTATTCCTATTACTCTATGGCATGGAATTACAATCGAAATGGGGTTTTTTCCATTCGCTGCTCCCACTGCCTGCGCCGCTTTTTTATCTCCGGTTTTTGATGCAATGGTTCCATAATTAGTGGTGGTACCGAATGGGATTCTTTCCAATTCCCTCCAAACTGAATGTTCAAATGGAGTTCCTTCCGGTTCTAATGGAAGTTGAAAGGTTTTCCGTACTCCTTCAAAATACTCACGAAGTTGAGTGCGTGCAGATTCGGTGTGGATATCCGGATCCTCCGGACCATCGGTATCCATAAATTTAATTTCAGTAATAGCATTTCCGTTTGAAAGAATTTGCAGGAAACCTATAGGTGTTTTCAAATAGCTTTGGTAGATCACTTTTTAATCCAGAATATTAACCGTGCCCGATTTATCAAAACTAAAACTGGAGGAACTAAAGAATGGAAGATCTGCTCCTACATTTGTTTCTCCGGTAAAGTCATAAGTAAATGGTTCTTTGTTCAAAATTTTTTGATATGCGCCAATCCCCAGCTGAAGCAGGTTCACTTCCAGAGGGATGGTGACCGTATTTTCTTCTTTTGCCTGAATAGAAACTTGTTCAGTGATTACTCCGGTAAGTGAACTCAAACCATTAATATTCATCGTATAATTAAAAGAATTCAGATCAATTCCGAATGAGTTTGGATTGTTTATGTTCACATCCACTTCAAGAGAGGCGGCGGTAAAACTCAATGATTTAACAGATAGTTTTCCAAGTGAAACTTGAGGTAATTTAACAACAGGCAGTATTCCTTCATAGCTTACAGGCACTTCAACAAGGCCTAAAACCGGTACTTCAATTTCAACTACACCTTCAAAATCAAATGCTGTTTCGTCTTGATTTCTTAATGTGTTGAACGTTTCAAATAATTCATTGAAACCCAGAGACACCGGAACTTCAATGGTACTTGTTTGGGAAGCATTGATTTCAGTGGTTAGAGGTTGTGAGGCGGACAGAAAATTGCTTCCTGCTATTCCAAAAGCGAAAGCGTAAGATTTAGTGGAAACGGCTAGCGCATTTGGATTATCGACCTCAACGTCGAACAAAAGATGTATGCTCTCCAAAGAAATGCGGTCAAATTTGAAATCAGCAATTGAAACTCCCGGTTGTTGCATACTTGCTAAATCTTTCAATGTAGCACAACTTATAAATAGTAAACAAGAAAAGGTTAATAATAACAATAAGTTATTCTTCAAATTTATGCCCCGTATTTATTCGGAAGTTATATAAAAATAATAGCTGAATTTTTTTTTTAAAAAAAAGTGTAACAGTTGCTGAATGGCAAACTCTTTAGTGCACTTAAGAGAGTACCTGTATAACCTACAGTTAGTCAACTAGTCACTCCTTAAGCTGAAACCTAAAGCTAAAGCCTCGGATTGATACCCCGGGGCTTTTTTATTTTCTAGAAATAAAGTCGATATAACACATTAAAACTGCGCCCGGCTTCTGGATTCAAATCCTTTATTCGGGACAAATGATTGTAATAGGTCTCATCCAAAAGATTTGTAATGCTTAAAGAGAAGGTATGAAGCAGTTCATTAGACGTAAATCGATAAGAAGCGAAACCGTCTAACAAAAAATATCCATCCGTTTGTGTTTCAAAGTCGCCGAGATCTTTTTGAGCGGCAGCAATTGTTACTCTGCTACCAACTTCAAAATCATTGATGGAGTATTTGAGTGCAGATTTTACCTGGAAAGGAGGGATTTGAGGCAGGGGTACTTGCTGGGAATTTGAAGTAGACGAGTCCCGCCGACCGATGGTATAACTCATCGAGCCGTTGAGCAGAAAGTTTTTAGATAATTGTTGTTCCGCTGAGAGTTCAAATCCATAAAGCCGGGCTTCTACTCCAACAAATTGAAAATCATTCAAATCCGGAAATCGGCTATTCTGGTTTCCTGTATCCTGCGCGTATAAATAATTCGAAAAGCCATTATGGTATACAGCTGCTCCGATAACAGAATTCGTGCTATTGTATGTGATAAATAATTCTTTGGCCAGCCCCCGTTCTGCATCTAATTCAGGATTCCCAATTTCAAAAGAATATGAAGCAAGATGCGGCCCTTCTGAATATAACTCTTCAAGTGAAGGAGCCCGGAAAGAATTCAGAATAGTGACTCCTGCATTTAGTTTGTTGGTTAATCTATAAGTTGCTGAAAATGAATAAGATAATGCGGAAAAAGTGCGAGATCGAATATTGCCAATATCAGAATCGGGTATGTCTTGCTTCGGGGTATTCAATACATAATCAAATCGAAGCCCTGCTTCAAGATGAAGTCCTTCGAAATCTTTCTTCTCGATCAGATAAGTTCCAAAGCTATAGCTATTTGAGTTGGGTGTGCTTGCCCCAAATACGGCATAATCCTCCATTTCAAAAGAAGCTCCAATGTTTCCTTTTTCAAGAAAACCAAAGTTCCCATACGATAAGTCTGTTCTTACATTAGTGGTTACTAATCCAAATTCTGTACCAATAATACCATTCGATTCGAACTCAATATGATTGTAATTATTAATAGAGAAATCGGTTTCCCAAATTTTGAAGAATGAATCAGTGAATACATATTCGGATTTAAGTACATATTGATACTTCTGCATGTCGATGTCCACTCCACTCGGATGGCCATTTGGATCCGGTGGAATCCCATATTCGCTATCATAATAG
>JAKSCW010000345.1 GCA_022360375.1 Balneolales bacterium | reverse complement strand
TACTGGTACGCTCAATGACCCGGGCATGTGGGTTCTGTTTTTGATTGTTTTTTTATGGCAAATCCCACATGTAATGGCCATTGCATGGATGTATAAAGAAGATTACGCAGGTGCAGGATTTAAAATGTTGCCTAAGAATGATGATACCGGGTTAAAAACTGCAACCTACTCGATTATAACTATCCTCCTTCTGGTTCCTGTAACCTATTTTTTATTCGCACTTGATCAGGCTGGTTTATTCTTTCTCATCGCGGGAACTTCACTCGCTTTCTTCTTCCTTCATTTTGGGGTGCGTTTTGCGATAGAACGAACCCGGGAAGCTGCACGAAAGCTTATGTTTGCAAGCATCGCCTATTTGCCAATTATCTGGCTGGTTTTATCTGTAGATCGGTTATTCTAACACTCCATGCAGGGCATTATAGTCTTTAATCACTTGCCTTAAAAAAGGAAGCCCGCCTAGTTCCGTTTCTTTTAACCCCATTTTTTGCATTAGAAGCGTTTTTGTTTTACCCACAAGCTTAATCCAGGCTGAATATTCATAACTATTCTGGGATTTAAGAACCTCGTTCACAATGGCAATATCTTCATCTTTCAGCTCCATTACCTGCGGAAAAACGGCTTCATATTCATCCGAAATATTTTCAAACATTGTAGCAGAAAGTTTAGTCTGCCTTCCTACTTTAATGACACAGGTTTTTGCTGCAATATCACCTAAACGTTGCCCTTTTCCATTTATCAGAATAGTAATTAAGGCTAAACCTCCACCGGTAGCGGTTACTTCAAAAAGGCGGATAAACCAACGTATCAAAAAATTGGTAATTGAAGGGCGGGTTCCATCTAGTTTTACCACCCGAATTCCAACTAACCATTTTCCTACGGTATACCCATTCCACAGAATCTCGCTAACAAGATGGTACCCCCAAATAGGTAAGTATATCAACAGCATGCCCAGCCACATTCCTCCTTCATTGCCTGAATCTGTTGATGCCGAACTGCTATCGCCCAAAGCCATTAGCACAATAAAATAAGCCCCTAGTACAATCCCATCTAACAAATATGCCAAAATACGGTCAGTTAACGTTGCAGGCTTATAATTGAGTTGAACGTGTTGAGTAGTTTCTACTCCGATATTCGACATCTATTGGTTTTTATTTAAAATGAAATGAGGTACTATTCAGCGTCGAAAAGTACATCCGAACGGTTCAAAAGAAAAGCAAAAAGTACATAATGAGGGAAGTCGCTTTTTTAAAAAAGAATACGGAAAAATGGAAGAGTTTTGAGGTTCTGCTTAAAGCTCCAGGTTCGGAATCAGCAGACACCATAGCTGACTTATATGTTAAAATTTCCAACGATTTAGCATATGCACAAAGTAATTATCCGGATAGTAAAACTACTCAATATCTAAACGATCTTGCAATTAAAGCGCATAACACTTTATACAAAAATAAGCGTGCCGATCTGCACACCATTGTTCGTTTTTGGACGCATGATATCCCGGAAATATTTAGCAGAAGGCAAACCGAACTTCTGGTTTCTTTTCTCGTTTTCTCTATCGCAATCACTATTGGAGCAACCTCTTCTTTCCTGGAGGATAACTTCGCCCGAAGTTTTCTGGGTGATCGTTACATCAATATGACCATAGAAAATATCGAAAAGGGTGACCCGCTTGCAGTTTACAAAGATGAGTATGCCATGAACATGTTTCTTGGTATAACCATCAATAACATCCGGGTTTCCTTTATAGCTTTTATTGCCGGCTTGATTACTTCTCTTGGTACCGGGTTAATTCTGTTCAACAATGGGATAATGGTTGGGGCATTTCTTCAGTTCTTCGCGAAATACACCCTACTAAAAGAAGCATTACTTGTTGTATTTATCCATGGCACGCTCGAACTATCCGCCATTGTAATTGCGGGAGCTGCGGGCTTTGTAGTAGGAAACAGCTTTCTTTTTCCGGGTACTCTTAGCAGGTATGAGGCTTTCTTAAAAGGGGTTAAGGAAGGAATGAAAATGGTGGTGGCCTTAGTCCCGATTTTCATTCTGGCAGGTTTTCTGGAGTCATTTGTGACCCGGTATACGGAAATGCCTGCCTGGCTCAGCCTAACCATTATAATCGGTTCTGCAGCTTTCATTATTTATTACTTCATTTATCTTCCCAATAAAATCAGAATTCTAAAAAATCATCATGAGCAACTTCACACTTCGTAAGAGCAGGGATTTCGGGGATGTTATCGGTGATTCATTCACCTATTTTCGGTATCATTTTAGTTCATTAGGTAAAGGATTAGTCCTCTTTTCTCTACCCGTAATTATTCTATCAGGAATTCTTATCGGTTCTGCAATGGGAGAGGTCATTAGTATTACTGAAACGGGTACAGAACCAGGCCCGGAAGAATTGATAGGTTTTGGTTTTAATTTTTTTGGGGGATTGGTTTTACTGATGGTAACCCTGGTCGTAATCATCCAAATCGTATTTATGCATATTCGATTAGTGGATGAAGGTCATTCCAACCAGAGCATTTCCGTAGGGATGCTCCTCCAGGATTTCCCAAGGAATTTCTTCGGATTAATTGGACTTTTTATCGTAATCAGCCTGGCTTCGATGATTGGGGCTCTGTTTTTCATTATTCCCGGGATATATGTAGCCACAAAGCTATCATTAGCGCCAGCTATTTTTATTATTGAGGAAGAAGATTTTGGGGACGCACTGTCTAAATCGTGGAGCATAACCCAGGATTATTGGTGGTTTACTTTTGGAGTCAGTTTTGTAATGTCGCTCATCACCAACATTGTTTCAAATGTCGTAATCGTCCCCTTCTACATTATTATTATGTTGGTAACCTTTGGTACCGGGGAGCCGGATCTTGAACTTTTCTCAATGCTATTTAGCATTATGTATGCGCTAATGATGGTTTTTGTGGGTTTGCTTTATTGTTTTCCCATTACATCTCAGGCTTTGGTCTATTTTCATCTGGATGAAACTAAAACCGGCCGTTCGCTTTCTGAACGTATCGATTCCCTCGGTGGCAATTAATAAGGATTGAAATCGGTGCGTCTACCTTTTCTTTTCTTCTGTATTTTGTGGTTCCCACTAACTGGTACCCAGAAAACATCTATTGAAGACTTCTCCGATTCTCTTGAAGTAAGGGTTCCTTCAGAGGAACGACTCTCTGCGATAGCCGCCGATGAGCGTTACCTATATTATGAGGAAGAAGAAACGGTACCTACCCTATGGCAACGTTTTGTAATGTGGCTGAGGGAATTGTTAGGAGAATGGGTCACTATAACATGGGTGGAATGGTTTTTAAAAATTACAGCTGCTATTGCATTTGTTTTTGTGCTCGTTCTCCTCATTAACCAGATAACCAGGGGAGAATTGAAAAATGCATTTATGCGAAGGAAAAACCGAACCATACTGGACCTGCGATTAGGAAACAAGGAAATCCAAAACTCAGAACTCGATCAACTTATTGATTATGCTATTCGGAATAAACAGTTTGGGCTTGCTGTGCATTATTTATATCAAAAAGCCCTGTTCTTACTTCGTAAGAACGACCTGATTAACTGGAAACAAGATAAAACCAACCTCGATTATCTGTTAGAACTGGGAGATCATCCTGCCGCCTCTTCTTTTGACAGGCTCACCTACTTTCATGATTATGTGGATTACGGCGACTTCCCCATTGATGAACCAAGGTTTGTACTGGTCCAAAAAGTATACCAACAATTTCTTGATCATTTGGAGGTAAACAAGTGAGAAGCGAACGGGTTTATATTGCTTTTTTGGTGCTTTCCATTGTGGTATATGTGGCTGTTGAATTAACAAAACCAAAACCAGTCGATTGGTCTGATGATTTCACAAGAAATAAAAGCATTCCATATGCTACAGAAATTCTTTTTAACGAGATAGAAACGTTGTTCCCCAACCAGGAAATTATTTTCAATGAAGAATCGATTTTCGTGTCTGACGCCCCAAGAAAAACGAGGCAGAACTGGGTTTTCCTTAATTCCGGATTTGTATTCGATGAACAGGAAACGGAGCTGCTCTTTGATCAGGTAAACCGGGGAGACCAGGTTTTCATTGCCGGAGTTCTTTCCGGGTTTTTGGCCGACACCTTAAGCCTTGAGTTTGAATACTATTATTCTTTTTTCGACAGTGCATTTACTCAAGACAGTATTTCCCTGGGTTTACAAAGCGAGTTGCTCGGAATAGATGATACCTGGAGATATGATGCCGATGGTACTTACTTCCATATCGTTTCTTACGATTCAAGTAAAACTACGGAACTTGGCAGGTGGGAAAACGGGCATGTGAATTTCATCAAAATGGATGTTGGTGAAGGATCTTTTTACATCAATAGTACGCCATACCTTTTCACCAACTATTACCTTCGGAAACCGAAACATGCCACTTATGCATTTACGGCTTTGTCGCACCTGCCAATTCGCAACACTGTATGGGATATTTACTACAAGGATGGAAAACCTTCTTCAGGTACCCCTCTTTATGTGATACTGAATACGGAATACCTGAATTATGCCTGGTACACGGCATTGGTTTCACTTGTGCTCTTTATGATTTTCCGGGCAAAACGCCGTCAACGAATCATTCCTACCCATCGTCCACTGGAAAATTCTACTCTCGAATTCACTAAAACTATCGGGAACCTATATCAGGAACAAGGAACCCATAAAGAAATTCTGGAGAAAAAAGTGCAATTCTTTTTTGAATATGTTAACTCACATTTACGCTTAGACACATCTGTTATTGATGAAAAACTGCGTATTGATGTCAGTTTCAGGTCCGGAGTTGAACGCCAGCAAGTTTTCAAGCTGTTCGATGCTATTGAATTTTCACAGAATACCCAGCGAATCTCCGACAGGGATTTAAAACAAGTAACTGATCAAATCGATCAATTTTATAAACACTCTCAACGATGAGCGAATCAAAAAAAGACAACCAGGAAGCAAGGACTTCTACAGAAGAAGGAACTTTTGAAACCCGAACCGATCTCTCCGGAGTACAATCCCTGGTAGAATCCATCCGGTCGGAAATTGGAAAAATAATTGTTGGGCAGGAAAACATGGTCGACCTGTTGATCACGGCCCTTTTGGCTGATGGGCACGTACTCATCGAAGGAGTGCCGGGAGTTGCCAAAACGTTAACTACAAAGCTGCTCGCCCAGGTGGTTGATACAGGCTTTTCAAGAATTCAATTTACCCCGGATTTAATGCCAGCGGATGTGATCGGAACTTCCGTATTTAATCCAAAAAATACTGAATTCGAATTTAAAAAAGGCCCCATCTTCTCAAACCTGGTATTAATTGATGAAGTAAATCGGTCTCCTGCAAAAACACAAGCAGCTTTGTTCGAAGCCATGGAAGAGCGTCAGGTTTCAGTAGATGGAGTCACCCATTTGATGGAACCACCATTTATGGTAATTGCCACACAAAATCCCATAGAACATGAAGGAACCTATCGGCTTCCGGAAGCCCAGCTTGATAGGTTTCTCTTCAAAATAGACGTGCCTTATCCTTCTCTGGAGCATGAAATTGACATTCTAAAGAGAAGCTATGATCGGGGAAATGTGCTTGACATTTCTTCGCTGCAAAAGGTTGCCGCTGCAAAAGACTTACTTCAGCAAAAAGCAATAATCAACCAGGTGCACGTGGAACCGGAATTGATGAAATACATAGCTGAAATAGTTCAGGCTACACGAAATTCGAGTTCCATCTTTGTTGGGGCTTCTCCAAGAGCTTCGGTATTTGTAATGAAAGCAGCACAAGCATGGGCTGCCGTAAAAGGAAGAGATTTCATCACTCCCGAAGACGTAAAAGAAATCATCAAACCGGTGCTTCGTCACCGCATTATACTTACGCCTGAAAAGGAAATGGAAGGCGTTAGCCCCGATCAGATAATTTCAATGACACTCGAAAAAATAGAGGTACCCCGATAAAACGCTTTTTTTCCGAAATATTTTTGAATGCACGATTATTTTATGCCCTTTTAATTACTATCGGGCTTTTCATATTCGCGTATTTCTTTTCCTGGATTGGAGCCATTGCCCAGTTAGCGGTAATTGGTATTTCTATTTTGTTCCTGATCGATTTTGTGCTCTTATTTTCCGTTAAAGAACCCATTGAAGCTTCACGTATTGTTGCCCAGCGCCTGTCTAATGGCGATGAAAACCCGGTGCGCATATCTATTCGAAGCAACTACTCTACGTCCGCCTGGCTAGAGGTAATTGATGAAATTCCTCATCAATTCCAGGTGCGTGATTTTACTTTAAGAATGCATTTAAACCCCAACCAGGAGCAATCACTAAACTATACATTACGTCCAACCAGCCGGGGTGAATACCATTTTGGGGATATTCGGGTTTTTGCCTCCACTTTTATCGGTTTTGTAAGCCGTAGGTCTACCATTGAACAAACCAGGATGGTTCCGGTATATCCTTCGTTCATCCAAATGCGCAAATTTGAGATGTACGCTATTTCAAATCGACTTTCTGATTTAGGGATCAAGAAAATCCGGCGTATAGGACACACCATGGAGTTTGATCAAATCAAAGAATATGTGCCTGGCAATGATGTTCGCTCCATTAATTGGAAAGCAACTGCCCGATCAGGAAACCTGATGGTAAATCTTTACCAGGATGAACGTTCCCAGCAAGTAGTGAATGTAATTGATATGGGACGCGTGATGAAAATGCCTTTCAATGGATTGAAACTGGTGGATTATGCCATAAATACCAGTTTGGTAATTTCCAACATAGCACTATTGAAGGAGGACAAAGCAGGGCTCCTCACCTTCACCAATAAAGAGCTTACGGTTGTAAAACCGGAAAAACGCCGCACACATATACAACGTATCCAGGAAACCTTGTACAATTTGGATACCAACTTCCTGGAGTCAAATTATGAACGTTTATTGGTTGGTTTGAAAACCTATTTGAATCAACGTAGCCTGATCCTGCTTTATACAAATTTTGAAACATACTCTTCGCTGGAGAGACAGCTCCCTTACCTGCAGCGCATTGCCAAAGATCATTTATTGGTAACCATTTTCTTCGAAAACACCGAACTCACCGATTTACTTGAGGAAGAATCGAGGAGCATTTCGGATATCTACATTAAAACAGTTGCAGAGAAGTTTAATTACGAAAAGAAACAGATTGTAAAGTCATTAACTCAGCATGGCATTCATTCTATTCTTACCCCTCCAAAAGAGCTTTCCGTAAACGCTATTAACAAATATCTGGAGTTAAAAGCCAGGGGATTGATTTGATGAATCATCCTGAGGCTACCGCCAGAGGATCAACAAAATTTAAAGTATGGATGGGTTTTCATGTACGATTGATTCTTCACTATCATTCAGAACGACCTACATTTTGATCTGGTAAAAAATTTAAAACTACTGATCAGTACTCTCGAACAAATTAATCACATCCTGGGAGCTTAAATCCTCAAAACCCCGTGCTCCAAGTTCTTCATAAAACCGTACAGGAATATCCCGGTTATACATAGCCACCACCCCCGCAGGGCTAACTTCATCAAAAATATCCGAACGTCCCATTGCTTCTATATACGTTCCCGGAATGTCTTGATTATACATTTGAATTACGCCGGCACTACTCAGGTCATCAAAAATGTCGGAAGCAGCCAGCTGCTCAAGATATGAAAGAGGTACATCGCTATTCTGAAGAGATATTACTTGTGCCGCTGTTAAATCATCACAAAGATTAAGGTTACCTAGTTGTATTGCGTACTCTGCCGGAAAACTCTGGTTATTAAGGCTAACAATACCCGCTGCACTCAAATCATCGAAAAGATTGGCTGAGGCCAACCCTTCCATGTATTCAATTGGTATGTCTTGATTATATATTTGAACAACCCCGGCACCGGTTAAATCATCAAATAAATTCGCCATCCCCATTCGCTCCATATATTCAATTGGAGCACCACTTCGGTACAACGCTAACAAGCCGTTTGCAGTCATATCGTCCATCAAATTAGTATTGCCAAGCCTTTGTACATACTCAATGGGTATTTGCTCTCTGTAAATACTAATCAATCCGGCTGAAGAAAGGTCATCCATCAGATTCGAATCTTCCAATCTTTGGATATACTCAATAGGAACGCCTGCATCAAAAAGAGCCTGAGCGCCATTTATGGAAATATCATCTGTGATATCGAATGCC
>JAKSCW010000139.1 GCA_022360375.1 Balneolales bacterium | reverse complement strand
TACAGTTAACTCATCTGGTTCAACAAAACGATAGCCAATACCCCATACGGTTTTAATGTATGTCGGTTCTGAAGGATCTTTTTCGATTTTAGCACGCAATCGGTTTATATGGGAATTTACTGTGTGGCTATATCCATTATACTGGTAGCCCCAAACCACGTCTAACAACTCTTGCCGGCTGTATGCCTTTCCAGGGTTATTTGCAAAAAGAAGCAGAAGATCAAATTCTTTGGAAGTTAACTCTTCACTTTTACCAGATAATTCTACAATACGTTTGTTTGGATAGATAACTAAATCCCCAAATTCGATTTTATTGTTGATGCTATTTGAAGCGGATTGATTGATCGAAGAGCGTCTTATAAGGGCCTTAACTCTTGCTGTTAACTCTCTAATGCTGAATGGCTTAGTTAAGTAATCATCTGCGCCAAATTCCAGTCCCATAATTTTATCAATTTCCTCTGCTTTGGCTGTAAGCATGAGAATAGGGGTTTGGGAATCATTAGAGCGGATATGCTTACATATTTCGAAGCCATCCATCCCCGGTAACATAATATCCAGAATTATAAGCGAATAACTGGAAGCATCAATTTTAGATACAGCTTCAAGTCCGTTGTAGGTTTGCTCTATTTCGTAATTGAGGTCGGAAAGTTGAATGTTAATGAGCTCTGAGAGGTCTGCATCATCTTCAACTATCAGGATGGGGTTTTTAGGAGTACTCACAATTTTTTTAGGATAAACTTATCAAAATCAGATCCTAAAAAGTATCACAGAAAAATAACTTTTAATTGTTAACCACTTCTTGTAACTCTGCCAGAACCTGATCAAGAATTTCATCCATATTGGAACATGATGCCTTCAAATCACTATCAGGATTGTCATCCCAAATCAGGTTTTTTGCAGTTTCATATTCATCCAGAATGATATCAATCCCCAACATTTGAGCAACTGGTTTAATTTTGTGTCCTGCTTTTCTGAAATTGACTTCATCCTTCTTAAGAAGGAAAAGGGTATAGTTTTCTTTGAACTCTTCAAAAGAAATAATCGCAGCCTGAGCAAACTCTTTGATATACTTTTCTTCTCCAAAAAGCATTTCGTTAAGAGTAGTAAAATCGACTAATTTTTTTGAATTACTCAAAGGGTTACTCGTTTGCTGGTTCGGTTATTAAATGTGGTTTTGGGCGACCAAGTTCATCAACATGAACGAAAACTATTTCGTCGATAGTGATAATGGTTTGTTTTTGGAATTTAGTTCTCACTTCGCTTTTCACGGTAATAGAAGTTCTTCCAAATTTAATAAGTTCCATTCCAATCTCAATTACATCGCCTAATTTAGCTGAGCTTACGAAATTTATCTCGGACATGTATTTGGTTACAATATTGCCTTTACCAAGTTGGCATAACACAAAAATTGCTGCTTCTTCATCAATCCAACTCAGTACGGTACCCCCGAATAATGTTCCGTGCGCATTAAGGTCCTGAGGTTTTACAATTTTACGGCTAAAGAATCTCATTAATAGTGAGTTTTAACTTAGAAGCGCAAATTTACGGTAAGTACCAAAAATTAAACATTAAAAAGTACATCCATTAAGTTATCAGCACTTTTCCATTTTACTTAAAACTATCTATGCAAAAACTATATTTTATTATTAGTTACTTTTTTATAAATCCTATTTCTATTAGAATCTTAATTCATTCTAATTACTTTTTGAACATCAAGAGTGGTATTTAAGGGAATGTTGTAACAATCGATAATAACTGTATCTCTTTATATACCCTTAAAGTCACTAAAAAATAGCTGTATCATCAATGAAAACCATTGCGTTTACTAATCAAAAAGGTGGAGTTGGCAAAACCACATCCACTATTAACGTTGGTGCGGGATTAGCAAAATTAGGCAAAAAAATTCTTTTGATAGATTTGGATCCCCAGGCTAATTTAACGTATTCACTGCGAATGCACTCGCAACGCCTGGAAAAAACAATCTATCAAGGGTTGAAAGGGCAAGCCAATATCAATGATGTAATTATTAAGTATAATGGTTTCGATTATATAGCATCTTCTTTGGAGTTATCCGGAGCCGAATTGGAACTTGCTAATGAACCAGCCCGGGAAAGCTTATTACGTGATTTTTTAAAACAGCTTAAAGGCAATGAATACGATTATATCCTGATAGATTGCCCTCCAAATTTGGGATTATTGACGTTAAATGCATTTACCGCTGTGGAAGATATTTTTATTGTTCTACAGTCTGAATATTTGGCTTTACATGGTTTGTCAAAACTGTTGGACCTAATTAAAGTTGTACAGCAACGCTTAAATGCTAATCTGGAAGTAGGTGGAATCATTTGTACATTGTACGACAGCCGTAAAAATCTGAACAAGGAAGTGGTTGGCCACATCAAGGATTACTTCGGGAAAAAGGTATTTAATACTATTATTCGTGATAACGTTGCTTTAGCAGAAGCTCCCAGCCATCATAAAACAATTTTTGAATACGACGGTAACAGCAATGGCGCTCACGATTACTTAGCGTTGGCAAAAGAGATAAAAAACGGCCATTAAAAAAATGGATAAAAAACCCGTAATGGGACATAATCCACTTGGTGGAAATCATTTGGAGGGTGCCAAATTTGATTTCATTCCTTATACCGAATCTGGTTCGGCAATGAAGGATTCCGCCAAAAAGAAAAAAACTCCCTCTAAAAAAGTAGTTAGCTATTATTTAGAAGAAGAGCTTATAAATGAAATTCGTACTCAAGCCACTTCCCAGGAATTATCATTTTCGAACTTTGTAGGTCGTTTACTTAAAAAAGCTCTCAAAAGCTAGTTAACTGGTAATTGCCTAAGATTTCATTTTCCAAATTAGTATCATTCCCAAAACAGGATTTGTGAATGTACTGTGAGTTTAATTCAATTTCTTATCTGGAACTTGCCAAAAAACTGGCCGAACAGCTAGGTACTTCAACAAGTTCTGATCCTTTTTCAAAAGAATGGATTGTAGTGCAAAACAAAGAAACTCAGCAATGGGTTTCATTTTTCGTGGCCAATGAAATTGGAATAGCGGCTAACCTCGAATTCATTCTTCCTTCAGAGCTCGTCTGGAAATTATATAGGGTGTTAAATCAGGATATCCCCAAAATTTTGCCTTCTGACCGTAACCCAATAAAGTGGCAGCTTTTTGAAATTTTACTGAAAGAACCGGAAGAACTTGTAAGTTTGGGACTGCAGATACCGGAATCTGACGAAGGGAAATCAGCTTTAGCCGATCAAATCGCAGATGTATTCGATTTGTATCAGATATTCAGGCCTGAAATGGTAAATAATTGGAGCAATGGCAGAGCTGATACCAATCATTCAAGCGAAACATGGCAACAAAAACTTTGGACAATATTAGGCAAATATTGGAAACAAAAACCTGGCTTCCCGGCTGACAGAGCTAAAATATTTCTTGAATTGAATCAGGCTTTGAACTCTGGAAAATTTCCGGTCAGTCAGCTTCCGGATCAGATTTCCATTTTTGGGCTTTCACAATGGCCTAATCCGTTTGCCATGGTATTAGCCGGTTTATCCAAACATATTTACATTTATAATTATGCCCTGAAACCATTTGATGTTCAGGAGAACAAACGATCAAATCTATATGAAGAATGGGGGGCTCCTAAACGGAATTCTTTGGGATTGTTGACTCGTGGAGAGAATGCGAAAGTAAGTGATTTAGAAAACGAGTTCACAGATCCTGAAATCGATATTCATTCCACACACAATGCGCGAAGAGAAGTGGAGGTATTAAAGTATTCGCTGTTAAAGATGTTTGATTCTAACCCGGAATTGAAAGCTAATGATGTTTTAATAATGGTGCCTGATCTGGAAGAATATGGCCATCTTTTAAAAGCCGTTTTCGATTTCAATGAAGGAGAACCCGGGATTCCGGTCTCGATACCATATTCAGAAATAAACCAGGAAGCATTGGTACTGTCACACCTTTTTGAGGTACTCAATTCCGGATTTAAGGTGAATAGATTTTTCGATTTATTTGAACTGCCCTCTATCTCTGAATCGTTGGGCATTACCCATACAGAGAGTTTAAAAGTGAGAAAATGGTTTAATGCAACCAATACTCATTGGGGGATAAAAGCAAATGAATCACCATATTCTTTAGAAGGGGCGCTGAATGCACTTTTTGCGGGATTTACTATGCAAATCAATAGATTTGAAACTGCCTATGATTTAGTCCCGATACCTGGCTCATTTAATACCGAAGACGTGGTTTTAATCTCAAAACTGTCTTCATTCATTCAAAAAACAGAGTACATAAAGCAGCAGACCCAGGAAGAGAAAAGCATATCGAAATGGCTTATAGAAACAAGAAACTGGGTATTCTCACTTATCGATGTTCCAACAAAGTTGCCACCCTTTTTTGATAACCTTATTGATCAGATGGAACTGGTTTCCAATCAAAGTTCTATACCGTTTGAAGTATATAAAAACTGGCTGTTAAATGAATTCTCCACTCAAAATGCATCTTCGTCTGGTTTGGCAAATGGAGTTGTGGTTAGTACCTACATCCCATACCGAAATATACCTTTTAAGATAAAAGCACTACTCGGGTTCGATGAGCACTCATTCCCAAGGAAAATTCATCGCCCCGCTTTTGATTTAATCAATAAATACCCGCAACCCGGGGACAGAATTACTAAAGAAGATGATGCTCTTTTATTTCTGGAAACCATTTTGTCCACCAGTGAGCATTTGCACATAAGTTTTGTAGGTCAAAATAAAAAATCACCAAAATCGGTATCTATGCTTGTTCAACAATTGCTTGATGCAGATCCGGATATCCCTGCTATAACTTATCATAAACTGCATAAATTTGACGGTGACTATGTAAAAGATGGAAACAATTATTCATTGAATAACCAGGATTTATACTCAAAGATACGCCAGGAAAAGAAGTCGGATTTGTTTTTAGATATTGGCGTAAAGGCAGAATCTTTTGCACGTATTGATGGTGACGAATTCATTGAATTTTTTAAGCATCCGGCAAAATATTACCTGCAACATCAACTTCAGATAACTAATCCATTTGATGAACCAGAGTTAGAGGATCGTGAGTCTTTTCAATTAGACGGACTTACCCGGTTTTCTATCAATTCAGCAGTAGAAAAAGCATTTCATAGCTCCAAAAGCGAAGAAGAATTGTTTGACTATTTTGTTAAAAATGGAGATTTCTCAAATACAACCATATCCAAAAATCAATTTGAGCATTCCTTTTCTGCTACATACAATTTCCTTTCTGAAGTGGGGAAGTATCTTGATGAAGATGAACAGTTTTTAGATTTGGAATTTGAACTAGGAAAATTTTCTTTTCGCAGCAGAATGGGGAATTTGTTTAATGATCGATTGATACTCTGGAGAAACGGGAAGGCCCGGGCGAAGGATTTTATTGAGTTCTGGATCAGGCATCTTCTAACACAGGTAGAAGGCATGCAGGCAGAGAGCTTGTTTATTTGTAAAGGGAAGAATGATGTAACGGAAATACATTCTCTTTGCCATATAACTGACCCTGAAACTAAACTATTGACACTTTTTTCTGAGTATGAGCAAGCAATGAATTCCATTCATAAGCACCCTTTTTTCCCTGAAACTTCATTTGCTTATGCAGATTTGGAACTAAAAGGGGGAGACGGTATGAGTAAGGCAATTAAGGTATGGGAAGGGAGCGAATTTACAGGAGGGGGGGAAGGGCAGGATTTTTATACACTCTTACTCTGGAGAAGTTTAAATCCATTTAAGGGGAATGAATTTAAAAATACTGCTATGCGGATTTGGGAACCATTTCTGGAAGTGTTGAAATCGAACAAGAATGGCTAAAGAATTCAACATTTTTGAAGTTCCTTTTGAAGGAATATCGCTTATCGAAGCAGGTGCCGGTACCGGAAAAACGTATAATATTGCAGGGTTATTCGTGCGGGCTATTATTGAGAAGCAATTGCTTCCCGCGAATATCCTTGTGTTAACTTACACAGAAGCCGCAACTGCTGAATTAAAACAAAGACTTCGCGATAAGCTCCTGAATAGTATAAAAACTCTGGAAGGTGCCAATACTAATGACGCTTTCCTCCTGGAGTTGAAGTCAAGGTATAATTCTGAAGTTATACCACAATTGAAACGTGCTTTGTACGCTTTTGATGAGGCCACTATATCGACTATTCACGGGTTTTGCCACCGCTTGTTAAAGGAATACAGCCTTGAATTTGGGGTAAATCCAGGCTTCGAAATCCTTCCTGATGAAGGGGAGCTACTCCAGGAAGTAGTAGATGAATATTGGAGAGAAATATTTGTTCCGGCTGAAGATGAATTTCAATCGGCACTTCAGCATTTTTTTGCCGCAAAGGGAATCTATCCCGAGAAACTGTTAAACCAAATAAAACCGGCTCTTGATAATCCGTACGCAAAACGGGTTCCTAAAATTAAATCAATTCAGAAGTTTACAGATGAGTTAGGTGAATTGAAAAAAGCTGCTGTAATCTTAAAAAATACATTTTCTCAAAATTATTCTGATCTGAAACTAATTGTTGAGGGAGACGCTCTGAATGGAAGCCTGTACAGAAATAAAGAGGCGTTGCTTGACGAGATTTCTAAGTGGATTAAAGAGTTTAAGGTTCCGGATATTCCACCTGAAAAACTTATCAGGTTTGGGAAGTTTCTTCCGGAAAGAGGGGTAAAAAAAAATAAAACAGTTCCTCGTTTAGAACTGTATGATGCCATTGATAACTATTTAGAAAAGCATCAAGCATTTTCAAATGTGGAAGTAGCACTCTATCGTGAAGCGATAACAAGGGTGTACACCAATTTTGCAGAAAAAAAAGATAGGCTTGGGGTGCTGGGGTACAACGATCTTCTTACAAAGGTTCTGGATGGAATACGTTCAAAATCTGAGTTGGCAGCAGATATCGAACGTCGCTTTCCGGTTGGCTTGATTGATGAATTTCAGGATACCGATATAGTGCAATACACCATCTTCAGAGCCGTTTATGGCAACCCTCTGAAATCTTCTCTTTTTCTTATCGGAGACCCCAAACAGGCCATTTATCGATTTAGGGGTGCAGATTTGAATACCTATTTAAAAGCAAAGTCGGAGATAAATGATGAAAACATCTATACGTTGTCGACCAATTACAGGTCTGAAAAATCTTTGATTGAAGCTGTAAATGCTTTTTTTAAGTATAAAGAAGAGCCGTTTATCAAATCGAATCTGGATTTTATTGAAGCCCGGTTTCCAACTTCAAAAGAGCCCCGGGAGGCTGTTTTTGCTCAAAGCGGAAAGGTTGTTCCGTCTGTGCAACTAATATCATTCAATTCAAAAAAAGCAGCAGACCAGCTCAGGCTTGAAATTGCAGAATCAATAGCTACTGAAATTGTTGAATTACTGGGGTCGCATATAAAAACAGGAGAGAAAAGACTTACGAAGAAAGACATCGCCGTTTTAACGAATACTCACTTTCAGGCAAATCAGATACAAGAAACCCTGAAGAACCGTGGACTTAAAAGTATCATCAAAAGTAAAGAAAGTGTATTCAATACTTCAGAAGCTGATGAATTGTATAGAGTATTGAAAGCAATAAACGACCCTGAAAATGAACCAGGAATTCGTGCTGCGCTAGGAACTGAATTACTTGGGTATCGGGCCTCTGAAATACGCGCATTCCTGGACGACCCGGCAAAGTGGACGGAGCTTACCGATCAATTTTTTGCGTTGAACAAACTCTGGTTAAAGAATGGGTTCTCTGCATTTTCGGATGCTTTAATTAAGGAAATGAATCTTGAAAAACGGTTAGTATC
>JAKSCW010000572.1 GCA_022360375.1 Balneolales bacterium | reverse complement strand
TAGTCTTTTTGTCTTAGCTGAATACCTTTTTTCATTGCACTACTGGATCCCTTCTTTTCAGAAAGTTTAAAATTAATGGCAAACTCCAACCCACCCCCGGGTTCACTTATAACCTGAAGTGTTCCGTCAATTTGCAGCACCAATTGATTAACAAGCATTGATCCAAAAGAAGTCATTGAATTAAAATCTACATGCTCCGGAAAGCCAATGCCGTTGTCTTTAACAACCAGAAGAACTTGTTGATTTTTTACCTCTAAATTGACAGTGATTACCCCTTTTTCACCAAGAGGAAACGCATGTTTCATTGCATTGGTAACCAATTCAGTAATAATCAATCCTAATGGAACGGCTTGGTTGATATTAATTTTAACGTCCTGAATTTGATCAGTTATTTGAACATTTGGCCGGCTATATACATAGAAATTTCTTGTTTGATGAAGTAAATCTTTAACAAACCTGGCTATGCCAACATGAGTCATTTGGTTGTCCTGGTACAAAGTTTCGTGTACTAACGAAATAGATTTGATCCGCATAATATTATCATCAAATATTTTGCGTACGGTATCATCTACCGAATCCTGAAACTTGGACAATTCAAGTAACCCGGATATAACCGCCAGGTTGTTCTTCACACGATGATGGATTTCACTTACCAATATTTCCTTTTCATGGACAGATTGTTGAAGCTCTTCGAGCACTTCGTTAAGTTTTTTTCGATCCATATGCTCAGCAATACATCTGCGGATCACATATGGGATTCGATTAATATCTGCCTTATCAATTACATCAGAGGCATTCAGCTCTAAGCACTCAACTTGCTGCATAGGGCTTAGTGATCCTGAAAAAATAATCAGCGGAATATCTACTTCAAGTTGTTGTCTTATTATCAGCGCTTCTTTACCATTGAACTGAGGCAAATTATAGTCTGCAAGAATAACGTCAAAAGTTTGATCGGTAAGTGCTGTTCGGAATTCTTCCTTGCTTATCACATGCACTAAATCATACTCAAACTGCCTGTCTAAAATCTTTTTGAGAAGGTACGCATCTGCTTCAGAATCCTCGAGTAACAATATTTCTAACTTCCTGTTCAATCAACTACCAATTTTAGGAATCGTGAAACTTATAGCCGTCCAATCACCTAATTTACTTTCAGCTTTTATGGTTCCGTTATGCATTTCAATAATCCGCTTAGCAATAGATAACCCGATTCCTGTTCCTTTATACTCCTTTTCGTGGTGAAGCCGCTGGAAAACCATAAATAATTTATCCACATATTTCATATCGAATCCTGTACCATTGTCTTTTACATAAAATGTATAATGCGTATCACATTCTTTGAAGGTGACTCTGATGACTGATTTTTTCTTTTTAGAAGAGTACTTAATTGCGTTATCCAAAATGTTTTGGATAACCTGCTTAAGAAGCATCAAGTCTCCTTTTATTACAGGCAGATCTTCGACTTTAAAATCAATATCAAGATCATGGTAAGACTTTGAAAGATGATCAAACTCCTCTTCAAAAATCAGTTTCAGGTTAATGGGTTGAAGCTCCAATTCTCCTGTACCCATTTTATAATAATCCAGGATAGAACGAATTCTTTCATCCATTTTATGGACATTGTCCTGGATGAATTTTAATAACCGATCAAACTCAGTATCGGATACTGCTTGCTGATATTCTTCTGCAATAATTCCTGCAAATCCGTTAATGGCCCGAAGCGGGGCTCTTAAATCATGGGAAATTGAATAAGTAAGAGTTTCAAGGTCGCCTATTGCCTGGGTAAGGTCTTCCGTTCGTCTTTGTACTTCCTGTTCAAGTAATTCATTGACATCCAATAATTTTTGAGCTCTTTCTTCCTGAAATTCTTCAAATTCAATCCGGCTTGTAATATCAATGCAGGTTCCTATCATCCTTTCATTTTGCCCAATATCGTCTTTTATTAAAATGCCCTTTGCATCAATATTCTTTACAATTCCATTGGGATGAACCACACGATAAGTAGTATTGTAAGTCTCAGTTTTACCCTCCAACGTATCCTGAAGGTTCTTTTCAACGGAGGGTAAATCTTCAGGATGAACT
>JAKSCW010000268.1 GCA_022360375.1 Balneolales bacterium | reverse complement strand
TCAATTCTTTTATTCTGTCATAGGCCTCCATTCCCATGATTAGCATCAGAATAGACAGAAACCCACGGAAAAGTGGTTCATAAAAAGAATCTAAAATAGGATCAGGCTTTGTGAACAGGCCAAGTGCAAGACCAAGCAATAGAGCAGAAAGTGCAGATCCCCGCAAGCTATCTTTCACAATTTTCCATACCTCAACGTTAGTATGCTTTCCTTCTTTCTCTTTTTTGAGGTGGATATTGGCCAGAACAATGGCAAGTATCAATGCCGGAATATCCATAAAAGGGTATAAGGCCGGCGCCCATGCTTCGAAAAACATGCCTTCTTCCTCCAGCATAACTATTGCTACAGCCAGAGTTGAGGCACTTACTGCACCAAACAGACCCGCTGTTGCTATGCCATCAAGCTTATTTACACCGGGCAAAATTCTGAAAAGATTCACTCCAAGTATTACAATGATCACCCCAATCAACATCGAGAAAAAAGCAGGCATAGCCATTGCAGCAAGGTTTGCTTCCCGAATTTCAATACCGCCGTTCAAACCTATTTTCATGAGGAGCATAAAAACAATAAACTGATAAATAGCGCTTGGGATTTTGAGCCTGCTTCCCAGAGCTGCAATCAACATCCCTCCAAATAAAAACCCAAGTGTAGGGGATTGAAACTGTGAAATAAATTTCACTAAAAAGTCCGCTAAAAAATCCATTTATAAAGCCCTGGAAAAACCAGTCAGAGAAATTGACCGGTGAAGATTATTTGATGAACAGTCAGGTGATTCGGGTTTAAATTAAGGCCAACCTGTAAAAGAGAACAATAGGAATTGTTTATTGATAAGATAATGCTGCTTAATCCATTACAAAAACTACCTTCCCAATGTTTTTACGTTCTTCAAGGAAGCGATGAGCTTCCGGGGCTTCTTCGAGTGTAAAGGTTTTGTCTACGTATGGGTTTACCCAGCCATCTTCTACCCCCTGCAGGATAGCTTCCATCCAGCGGCGGCCTTTTTCCGGTTCATGCCAAAGGTGGCCAAGGTTTACTCCAAACACTCCCCGGTTTTTGTCCAGCATAGAAAGTGGCTTGAACGTAGGCATTTTAAGTACGGCGCGGATAAGGTTTATTTTTGCAATCAATCCCCCTTTTTCGGATTTACTGGCCGTCGATACACCAAACATTCCCAACCTGCCTGTCGAACGCAGAGCCCGGTAGCTGCGCTTCCACTCGTCACCACCCAAAGGGTCGGTGATTAAATCCACGCCTTTTCCGTCAGTCAGTTTCATGAGTTCTTCGAACCAGTCGTTCGTTCGGTAATCGATAGCAAAATTCAGCCCGCGTTCTTTCAAAAATTCGTGTTTTCGCGCACTTGCTGTTCCATAGCTGGTTGCTCCGATATGGTTGGCAATATCGATAGCCGCAATACCAACGCCACCACCGGCATTATGAATTAAAATAGATTCTCCTTCACTTAACCCACCCATAGTTACCATTAATACCCAGGCGGTAAGATAATTCACAGGAATTGCTGCAGCCTGTTCAAAAGAAAGCCGGGCGGGTTTTTTATACACCATAAATTCCTTTACAAGTACTTGCTCCGCCTGCCCACCAAAACGGCATAGTGACATCACTTCTTTCCCGATCCAGTCTTTGCTCACATCACTTCCAACATCAGCTACAATTCCGGAAACTTCGTATCCCATCACATTGGGTTTGGGTGGAGCATCAGGATACTGCCCTTTTCGGGCAAGAATATCTGCAAAATTAAGCCCGGAAGCTTTAACCTGGATTAGAATTTCATCCGGTTTTGGTTGTAAGTCTTCAACTTCCCGGACCTGCAGTGCGGAATAAGATC
>JAKSCW010000571.1 GCA_022360375.1 Balneolales bacterium | reverse complement strand
GCCTCATCTTTGAACATACCGATGATTTTCTTGTTCACACCTATCTCAATGCCTGATAGGTGATCCTTTGGATAGTTGCTTGTATAGAACATGGATTTTACATCTTTGCTGATATCCTTGTAAAAGTCCTCTGTCTCAATCTCATAGGCAAGAGAATCGGTATCTGTGAACAACAACTTGGCTTTGACATCATATTTTGGTTTGATGTAATTATAGTGAAAGTCGTACATTAACGTCTTACTTAGGTCTAGAATGGACATGCCTAAGTAAACGGGTTTGTCAAATACCAACTTTGTTTTCTTCATGTGGATGGCGGCAAGGTTCTCGCAAAAGATGGTGCGATGTTGATAGTTTGGCTTTGATATTAACTTTTTAGCATCTTTTTCATTCGTGACCAATCGAATGTCTACCCTGTTTCTGATGTTTTCCATGGTTTTCCCAAAGACGGAGTTGTTCATCAACTTGAAGAAATCTTTCTCAAAGTCGTTGGTTGCTTTTGCCCTTAGGTCGGTATTCAAGTCAATGTAAGGCTTCAACCACGTAGACTCTTCGAATGTGATACCCCTGTGAATCTTGGTGAGTATTAGTCCTAGGCTTTTGTAAAGTTTCAAAGTCTCATGATGGATTACGTACTTTGTCTTATGGTTCAGGTTTGGGATTAGCTTTTCTACTTTGTCGACCTTGATGCTCTCTGGAGCTAATGGGTAGTCGTTGTGTAAGTCATGTAGGTACTTAGGGTATTCCAAGTCAACCTCTAGTATGCATGGATGGTTTTTCCAGTCTGTAAGCTCTTGGTTAGTCATCCATCTAAAACCGTGAGTAGGGAGTGGTTTACTCATTGCCCATCCATAGAGATTGTTTGCGTCAAGATATGTGATATATTTTGTGGGTAGGTTGGGGTCATATTCCCCCATGTACGGATTGTTGGCTTTACCATATCTAGTAGATATCATGGAAACACCCCCACGAATGCCTTTCTCGACCATAAGTAGCATGTCAGAATCAGTTAACAGCTCTAACTTTACTTTGGTAATTTTCAAGGCTGCATCCCAGGCTAGTCCAGGCGCTGTGTAATACCAGGCAGGGTCTAAACCATAGTTTTTAATACAAACATCTCGAAAGTTCTCGAAGACGTCGGCTAACAGGAGTACGTCCGACTCAAGGTAAAGGTTGTGGTATTCCCTCATTGTTTTCATCTCAAAGGTTTCCCACACCTTCTTGGTATGTTGATAGTCTTCCTCCGATATGTCAGTGTCGTTGAGTCTGGAGTAAAACGCTTGCTTAGGTGGAAGTTGGGTTGCGTTGAGTTTATCGAAACCATCAAACCAATCGTATGGAAATACACCCTTTCTCAACAATAGCTCTAATTGTTCACCTTCATAGCAGCTTGTGAGGTTTTTGAAAGCCTCTTTTGGTAGATTATTAACTAAACTGTCAAGGCTAGTTGCCATAAATTTAAAAGAATCAATAAATCTTATGTCTCGTTTCACATCAACCTGCTTACCTTCTTTGTTCGTAAAACTGTCGACTACAATCTTTTTTGTGAAAGAAATATACTTTTCCTCATTATTAGGTATACAGTTTATTTTACCTTTTGATGTACCAAGGGTTTTGATGAATAGATGGCTGTCATATCCAGACAGATTGTGAAAGATAACAGGAAAGAACTTTGGAATTTTGTAGTTTAAGTTGCATTCATTATGAGCTGCGCCTCTATACTTTCCTGTAAGGTGACAGTGGTCCAAAACCTTATCTTCTCCTAATTCACCCTCACAGATGTGACAGTGAGTGGCATTGTTATAGGCGATTTTATCCTTCAGAGTCATCTTAACCTTCTTAGTGAACTTGAACTTATTGTAAATGTCCTTAATGTCTGACTCTAGATTTTTTATAAATATCTGCGGGATATCTTCGTCTGGGGATTTAGCTGTATATCTTACAAGCTCGGATGAAAATATGTTGTCGTCAAAGCACTTAATAAAATAGCAGAAGCCCGATGGCTTGTGCTTCTGGTATTGCTTAGTAAAGCTTCTACTTTCATCTGGGGAGCAGGTGTCTATATTCTCCGTGAAGCTTTCAAAGTCGGCATAGACAACAAAGGGGACTCGCATTTTTCTGTTGAAATTCTTGAATGTTGTATAAAGGGGATTTCCATCTTTATCTTTTGGCATTTCAATATTAACTTCTTCATTTTTAGAGCAGTATTCAGAATGTTTTTCTAATGATTGTTTGCATCGAAATGAGTTCAGGCATCTATAGCATAAAAATCGAGTATGATGAAATTTATCAATTTGAGTAGATACTAATCTGATCATATTCTTTATCCAGCAGTAGTGATTCGTTTCATCGTTTGATATGAGAAGTAAGTTGATTACATGAGCTTCATGTTTCTTACTTATTTTTAGAGGGTATACATCACATTCATATCCGAAGACGTTAATCGCATATGGGTTTTGCTTTTCGAACTTATCAATCTGTTTTAGTGAGACGGGAAACTCTATTCCTGACCAGTCGAAATTCTCAGAGTCCTCTCTCATTTGTTTATTTAGTCTTTGAGGATCTTTCTTCTTAGGAAACACAGCAGAGGTTACTGCCCACTTGAAACACTCATGATCCTTCTCGTTCTTAACATTGATGATTGCCTGTTTGGATGCTAATTTTGATGGAAGTGAAATATAGGAACTTCCAGAAAGTGGTTCAAAGGGGTCGATGTTGATATCAAAGTATTCCACTCGATCAAACTGCCACCCAGAGCCTTGGTTTTGAAATTGCTCAATCAATTCAAGTAAGCGATTTGTCATTGTATTGAACAAGTCAGAAAAGTCGGTTGACTCTGTTATTGTTTCAACATATGAATGAAAGTATCCTGAATTTTCATCAATCAGGCCAGTAGCGGGATTCTCTTTTATGAATTTACAGGTAAAGATAAACTTAACCTTGACAGGTTTCTTTTGCTGCTTGATGAGATCCATAATT
>JAKSCW010000570.1 GCA_022360375.1 Balneolales bacterium | reverse complement strand
TTTTAATTTACGTTTAAACCATCGGCGGGCATTTATGTATTCGTCCTGATTTGCCCATTGGTCCTGATCACCCAGGAAATCGTCATAAATACTTATCTCATCAATTCTATACTCCCAGTTCAGTTGTTGAGCACGGTTTTTGTGAGGTCCAAAAGTGTCATAATCAACGGTTTTCTGTTCTTCAGGAGTGAAGAAAACATCATCGTAGTTATTAAGCTGGCTTTCATAAGCACAAACTACCTGCGATTTTGCCACATTGTGCTGATAGAACCAGATTTTCAGATAATAGGGCTTACCAAGTTTATCCATCTGCGTTTTCCAGGAATCAAAAATGTCGAACAGTGCTTCTATAATTAAGGTACGCGTCTGGGCTTTGGGTGCAGGTGTTTTTGTGGTTCCGTTATCAAGGCTAAAATATGGGCGAACATATACTTTAGTCCATTCACGATGGGTTTTTTTAAACGCTTCTACATCCAGAGAAAGACTGTTTTTCCGCCAGTCTTCTATGCGTTTCCAAATGCGTTTATGACCTCGAATTTTTTTTGTCTTACCCATCAGGTTGGAAGTTCAAATCCTTTTCTGTAAGATTTCCCTAGTTTAGAATTCGCATAATCATCATTGATGAATTTCTCTGCAACCGGATCCCATTTTAGGGGGCGGCGAATATCGTAAGCTATATTCGCTATGTTACAAATGGTGGCTGTACGGTGGCCAATTTCTACATCTGCCACAGGTTTGGTTCGGTTTTTAATTGCATCGATCCAGTCCTGGTAGAAATTATCAGTATGGTATAATTTTATTTCCGAATCCGGAATTACATGATCAACCAAAGCAGGATCAGAAGGTTCAAAAAATTCCCGGCTGATATCAATGGTGCCTTCCGAGCCAATGAATCGAACTGCATTTCCCCTGTTAAAATCCTCGTGAATCATTTCCACACCATTTGCATATATAAAGCGCATTCCGCGCTCGGCCCCAATCTGAGTTGGGGGGATGAATTCAACAGGACCTGAATCGTCCATCCCAAGTCCCCATTGGGCAATATCAAACATGTGTGCTCCCCAATCAGTTACACCGCCGCCGCCAAATTCCTTAAACCACCGCCACATTGGATAATCATCCCATGGGAAAGGTGGCGCAAGAATTTCGTTGTATTCCTGCCAGAAAGCCGGGCCAATCCAACGGTTCCAGTCCAATGTACGTCGAAGAGGTTGGCGCGGAAGGTCATATGCCCGGGGTGGTCCGCCAACGTTCACTTTCACTTCGGTGATTTCACCGATATAGCCATTTCTCACAAGCTCGCACGCTTTGCGGAAGTTTGACCAGGAACGTTGCATACTTCCGGTTTGAAATACCCGGTTATTCCTGCGAGTCGCTTCTACCATAGCCCGGCCTTCTTCTACCGTATGAGACAGTGGTTTTTCACAGAAAACATCCTTTCCGGCATTTAAAGCTTCAATAGAAGGGTGGGCATGCCAGTGATCAGGAGTAATAACAAGCACAGCATCGATATCCTCACGGGTAATAATTTCGCTGTAATCGTCATAAGAGCGGCAGCTATGGTAACTTCCCGAACCGTTACGTTCAGAATATTTACGGTCTGCCCATTCTTTAAAACGGGTTCTTTTAATGGCGTCCACATCGTTACAGGCAACAATTTGTGCCTCGTCTATTTTGATGAATGGCTCGGATAGGATAGTTCCTTGTTTCCCGGTACCAATAACTCCAATTGTAATTTTGTCACTGGGTGGGGTAAAGCCTTTTCCTCCTAATACATAACGCGGTACGATAGAAAATGCACCAATAGCCAGCGATGACTTCTTGAGGAATTCTTTTCTTGAAATTGAGGGGTTCGTTTTCTTCATAATTCTGACTCCGGTTTACTCGAAATGTGAGCAAAACAAAGAGGAAATCAAAGCAATTATATTAACAGCAATAAACAAGGGTTTTCCATATCATTGAGCCCACTAAAAAAAGTCCGATTTTTCCTATTCAAAAAAGCAAAAAATGAAATCAATTTTACTTACTACCATTTTATTTCTTGGAATCTTGGTAACTCCGGTTAAGGCTCAAACCCTGAAAATGGGGTACACCAACGTGGAGTACATTCTCGCATTTATGCCTGAAGCCCAAACCGTTCAAACTGAGTTAACCGAATACGAAAATCAATTAGTTGCTGAAATTCAAACCAAGCAAGCCGAATTACAACAAAAGGTAACGGAATACCAGCAAGGTTCAGCAATGATGGTGGATGCTGTACGTGCTGAGCGCGAAGATGAGATTCGAAGATTAGACGCTAGCTTGCAACAATTTCAGGCAAATGCGGAAGGTCTTCTTCAGGCCAAACAACTTGAATTGCTTCAGCCTTTGTATAACACAATTCAAACCGCTATTGATGAAGTAGCTGCAGAGGGTGGATATTTGGTCGTTTTTCGTTCTGAATCTCTGCTGTATGCTGATGAAAGTATGCTTGAAGAAATCAGTGATCAGGTGTTTGCAAAGTTAGGGATAGAGTTACCAGCAGAAACCCCCGCTCCTGTAGATCAATAAGAGTTAAATCCACTGCTGAAGATCTTCTGATACTGTTTGTTTTGAAATCGTATCTCCTGTGTGTTTAGTACCAGAAGGTTCAATTAACACTACCCAGCATTCTTCATGGGCCACAGGAAGGTGATCAACACCTTTGGGAACAACATAGAGTTCACCTTCCTTCAAAGTTACGGAATGGTCTTTAAATCGTAGTTCCAGAATTCCTTTTACCACCAGGAAAAGCTCGTCTTCATCGGCATGATTATGCCAGACAAATTCTCCATTTAACTTCGCAAGTTTAACAAGCTGCCCATTTGTTTCAGCAATTATTTTTGGAGTCCATTCTTCTTGAAAGAGTCCAAATTTTTGTAGGAGATTAATGGCTTTCTGCATAGTTAGCTAAGTAGGTTTTCCTGATCCAGTATTTCTTCTCTTAAGTGCGCAGTAGATGCAGCTCTTTTTTCACGAAGGTCGATGACAACTGTTCCGGCAATTTTATCATGAATTCCCTGTCGGTTTACATCCCAGAATATCTGAAAAAAACCGAGGAGGCCAGTTGCTATACCAGCCGCGTATCCTCCAAATCGTTCAAAAGAAAAGAAAATTGAAATCGGTTTATTGTTTAATCGGATTACACGAATTTTTAACAATCGTTTTCCCAAAGTTTGGCCTCTGAAAAAAGCTATACTCGCAACGAAATAAATCCCGACCCATCCCAATGACAAACCCAGCATGCCGAACATTTTCTTAAGTGTTTGATATACACCAG
>JAKSCW010000569.1 GCA_022360375.1 Balneolales bacterium | reverse complement strand
TGGGCGCTGGACTTATCTTGGAGATGTTTTTATAAATCGTGATGGGTTAATTCAAAAACAAACACTGGATGAAGTTTCAACCACCACACTTACCTGGTATTCAGAAACAACGGATTCAAAAACCCATATTTGGGCTAATTTCGGCGATGCCAATCCGAATGATAATGAAGTGGAAATTAATACCCGTGCTTATGCCTTTTTCCCTGAAGTTTCAGGACTAAGTTACATCACAGTAAAGGGTTTCATTATAATGAATGTGGCAAGTCATTGGGCACCTCCCACCGTTTACCAACCCGCTGCAATTGGGCCGAATGGAGGTAATCATTGGATTATTGAAGACAATATCATTCTTTATGCTAAAGGGGCTGCCATCTCGATTGGCCTTCCCACCGCAGAAGCGGATTTTGAAAACAGAGGTCATCATATCGTTCGAAACAATGTAATTCTGAGGGCCGGTCAGGGAGGTATAACCGGACAAACGTGGAATAATAAAAGCCAAATCTATGGTAATCACATCGAGGACATAAACTATCGTAAAGAATTTGGAGGATGGGAAACCGCTGGAATTAAGCACCATGGTGGAGATAGTTTAATAATTAGGGATAATTTTGTACGTCGCATTTACACCCTTTCTGATACTATTGGGGCGGCACATGGAATTTGGAATGACTTCCGCAATAGCAATTGGCGTGTAACCGGAAATGTAATTATGGACACTGAGGGACATTCCATTTTGGTTGAAGCTAATTGGGGAGGCCCAAGCCTGTACGAAAACAATGTTTTTGCGAATGGAAGTATTGGAAATTATTCTACCAGTGGGGATGCATGGGTTCACAATTTGTTCCTGAATACCCCACAATCGTGGCAGAACCAACCTTGGGGAAACCGCCCTCCTATTGAGAATTTACGATGGGTTAATAATCTTTTCGTGGGTGATGGATTGAATGAAGCGATTTCTGGCCCTGATATTATATACTCAAACAATGTTTTCACAAACGGAGCTCTTCCATTTGAACAGGATTCGAACTTCGTCTTACTTGAAAATCCAATACAGGTAAATATCTACTCTACAGATGTGGGCATTTACCTGGAACTCAACCAAACCGAAGAACTTGTAGAAAACAATGGCCCATTGATTTTAAACGGCTACCTGGAATTCCCATTTTCTTTTGACGCTTCAGTAAAAGATGATTTTTTTAAAAAAGCCCGAAAAAAGAATAAAAACCTGGTTGGCCCTGTTGCAAAGTTAAAAAATGGGATTAATAATTTGCCTGTTTATGAATACACGGACTTATACAAAAAAGCCGTCGAGCTGCTGGAAGAATAATCCTGGATTATTCTTCTGCTTCTACTTTTCTGGGCGGGCGACGATTATCATCAGAGATAGTATCTATCAATTTGTTATACGGGTCAATACCTACTGACGTTGGCTCCTCATCTACGATAATGGTTAGTGTATCCTGAATAGATGTAAATTTTCTTTTTTCTAAAAACAATACCGTTTCTTCGCCTTCATCATCGGTACCAAATACCCCCACATCAATCCAGTCATTCAATGGATATGATAAAATGGGCGTTCTTCTGCCTTCTATTTCAATTTTTAAACTGTCCCCTGCTTCATTAGTGAAGATGCGCTTACCCTGTTCGTCGGTTCGGTATTTAATGGTTCTGGCGGTCATCATCACTTCATACCTGCCATCTTCCAGTTCCTTGAAATTGGCATCGGCAACACTATTCTCATATAGAGTTATCGTTTCAAACATATCGGTAATCAGGTATTTCAAGGAATCCGGGGTTACTGCTTCCAGGTAGTTTTTAAATTCCGTAGCTGTAGTATAGGGTGGTTCCTGGAAGGCAACATCCCCGATATAATTACTGAGTGCATTGTTCATCACCTCTTCCCCGATGTAATCGCTCAGTGCATACAGAACTAAAGAACCTTTGTTATAATGGATATACTGTTGATTTTCGTTGTAAATCAGTGCTTTCTCTTCTCTTCCTTCAAACGTACGTCCAGTTAAATAACGGTCTAAAGCATCTTTAAGGAAAACCCGCATCTGTTCTGCTCCGTATTCTTTTTCGAGAACTTTCAAAGAGCTGTACTCCGACAAACTCTCTGACATCACTGTTGCCCCCTGCACGTTAGCCCCGATCACCTGGTGTGCCCACCACTGATGGGCAACTTCATGCGCAGTTATGCTAAAAGGATAATCCACTCCACTATCGTCATCTTCATCCACATCAGCGATGAAACCAATAGCCTCTGAATACGGAATCGTATTAGCAAAAGATTGAGCAAAGCCCCCACTTGTTCTTGGGAATTCTATAATACGAACCTGTTTATGCTGGTATGGGCTAAATTCAGTGGTAAAGTATTCCAGAGAACTTTTAACTGAACGTATCATTCGATCCACATTATAATCATGATCTTTGTGGTAATACACTTCAATAGAAATGTCATTCCAGGAATCCCTGGCCACTTCAAATTCTGCAGACACGAAGGAGTAAAAATTCAGAATCGGGCTGTCCATCTTATAATGAAAATAAC
>JAKSCW010000383.1 GCA_022360375.1 Balneolales bacterium | reverse complement strand
TTACTACTTATTCCGGCGGTTATTTCAGCACAAGATACAGTCTTCATTGTTCTTGCTTCGCGAATCACTAATCATTAATGTCCCTCTGCTGAGGGACATTTTTATTTTTATATGATAACATGCAGAAATTGTAAACGGGGTTTTGAAGGAAATTTTTGCCCGCATTGTGGTCAAAAACCAAATGACGGACGGATTGTGCTAAGGGAATCTGCCCGCGATGTAGCTGAGCATTATGTTGATTTTGATACCCCTCTCTATAAAACCATAGCAGGTTTGATCACAAAACCTGGAAAGTTAATTCGTGAGTATATCTACGGGAAAAGAAAGTCGTACGCTCACCCTTTCCGGTATTTCATATTTATGTTAGCCATTTACATTTTGCTCAAAAAACTTACCGGGTTCGACCCGATTGAAACATTTAGTGAAATGGTAGGAGCACGGGAAATGCCTGATCCGAATACTCTGTCAACAAAAGGATCGAATTTCTTCTCGAGGCATATTGACTGGTTCTTGATGATCTTTGCGTTTACAATTGCAACCTTTGGAAAACTATTCAATCTAAGATCAGGCGTACATTTTGTAGAGTATTTGGCACTTGGATTCTTCGTGGTTGCACAGTATGCATTCTTTGCTGTTTTTATTACTACAGCCACACTTATCTCTCCTTATTTTTTTCTTATAAACTACGCCTTAGTAATAGTTTACCCAATCTATGTGCTTACTTCTTTCCACACAGGAAAGCTCCACTGGAGAATCCTTAAGAGTTTTTTTGCCACAGTATTTGCCTGGTGGCTTTATGTAATGCTTGGGTTTGGTATTTCAATATTGATTGTTAAAATTTTTGGGTTATGACCTTTGAGAACATCTATTCTGAACTTCTTGAGCTTTCGAACCCGGAAAAAGCAGAACATTCCGGGCGATTTTTCAGATCAGGTCCGGGAGAATACGCGGAAGGAGATAAATTTCTGGGGGTAACTGTACCTGATCAAAGAAAAGTTGCCAAAAAATTCAAAAAAGCACCTCTTAATGAAGTAGAAAAGCTTTTGCAGCATGAACATCATGAAGCGCGACTTACTGCGGTAATGCTCCTTGTATATAGAATTGAAAAAGCCGGGCAAGAGGTTATTGATGAAGTAGCTGCATTTTATTTAAAGAACATCCGGTTTATCAATAACTGGGATCTTGTAGACAGTTCCTGCCGTTTTATTTTGGCAAAGTTTCTCGAACATCGAGAGCGGCAATTACTGTATGACCTGGCGGAATCGCAGAACCTCTGGGAAAGACGAATCGCTATAATTACCTGCTATTACTTCATAAAAAAAGGTGATTTTGATGATGCACTAGCAATTTCGGAACTCTTGCTCCACGACGATCATGATCTGATTCACAAAGCAGTTGGTTGGATGTTGAGAGAAATTGGCAACCTTGATTTGGAACAAGAAGAGGCTTTTTTACTTGAAGACGGGCGTTATAAAAAAATGCCCAGAACTATGCTTCGCTATGCCATTGAGAAATTTGATGAAGATAAACGTAAGTCGTATCTGAATGGGCACATTTAATCGGTTTCATTTAAGAATCTCACTTCCGTTTTAGTTCCTGTGTTATCCTCCAAATTGGAAATGTTGTAGGAACCATTTAACTGGCTGGTTAACGTTTTTATCAATTTCAATCCAAGTGAGTTTTTTTGGTCTAAGTCCTCAGTCGAAATTCCAATTCCGTTGTCCTGCACAACCATGGTTACTTCATCATTCGTTTTCTTCATTATTACATGAATTGCCCCACCTTTTTTGTTCACAAAAGCATGTTTGTAGGAATTAAGAATGATTTCATTCAGCAGCAACGAGCACGGTATTGCCGTATTCAAATTCAAAGAAAAAGACTCCACATCTGCTGTAATTACTATGTTTGAATTACCTCCCTCATACATCGAGCTAATTGCCTGAATCAGGTCTCGTACATATTTATCATATTCGATGTAAGCCAAAGTTTCACTTTGATATAGCATCTCATGAACTAAAGAAATCGATTGTATCCTGGACTGACTTTCCTGCAGGGCTTTAATCACTTTTTTCTCTCCCGTACTATAGGTTTGGAGCTGTAAAATGCCGGAAATTACCGCAAGATTGTTTTTTACACGATGATGAATTTCGGCTAACAACACTTCTTTTTCCCTCAATGACTCCCTGATTTTTTCATTCGCCCTTTTTCGTTGGGTTATATCTGTTGCTACAACCACACTTCCAACTTCTTCTTCCTTATTATTGATCAGCTTACTTTCTGAAAAAAGTACCGGTATCTTCCTTCCTCTTTTTGAGACGAAGGAAAACTCGAAAGAATCCTGTGTATTTAAATTGCGATCGTACTCACCCTTCATTGTTTCAAAATCATAAATCATACTAATCGGTATACCGATTAATTCTTCCCTCGTATAATGGAGCATGTTCTGTGTAGATTTATTCAAACCAACTATTATTCCTTCGGCATCCGTTACCAATAAGGCTTCATGAATAGATTCAATGATACTATCCAGGTAATCCCTTGCTAACGTTCTCTTCTCGAGATTAGAGGCCATACGATTAAATGATTTTCCCAATTCCGCGATTTCATCATTTCCTGAAATAGAAATGCGTTCGGTAAGCATCCCTTCCCCTAATTTATTGGCACTTGCATTTAGCAGCATAAGTGGGTTGGCGATCGAACGATACAAGTAAAATGCTATGGATACTGATAACAAGATGAATACGGATGTAAGTAAGAAGATGGCCAGGTCAGCTTGTTCTAATTGTTCCTCAAGTAAAAGATTTTGTTCACCCTGTGTTGTAACTGCCTTTTCCCTGAGTTCTTCAACTGTAGGCATTAAATTATTTATGAAATAAGGGCTTATTGAGGTGGTAAACATTTCATCAAATTGCCCTTCTTCCCTTAAATCAAGCCATTCCCTTGATATGCTTCTGTAAAAGTTAAATCGCTCTTCGATTTCATAAATGATGGCTTTTTCCTGTTCCGACATGCTTTCAAGCGAAAGGATAATCGACTTAACACTTACAATCGAGTTTTGGACTTTTTCTAACTCTGAATAGTAATTCCCGGAAAGAATCTCAGAGTTAGGCTGATCCATAGTGACACTCTCCTCGGGTATCGCTTCTACCTCTTTTATTGAAATCAAAAATACTAAACTCTGAAAAAGCCCTCGCTCAATAGAAGCTATTTGTTCAACCAACCGGGCAGTAGAAAAATTGTTATTAATGAGTTGACTCTGAATCGTGTTCGTATACCAATTGGAAGTCAAACCAATTGCAGCAATTAGCGAGCTAATTAAAAAAATGCTCATCAATATTTTGGTACCCAGCTTCAAAACGAACGTATAAAAGAATTCGCTTAATTTATTGAAAAGGTCAGTAAAGACTAAGTGCGATAATTAGAAAAGATTCATGTAACAAATCCGCCTGAGCCTCACCAAACTATTACCATCGTCGTTTTTAAATTCCAAACAGTACTTTTTACGCACAAAAATCATCCCTCCGGAATTATGTTTTTTTACATATATGAAATTATGTGAAGATATGAGAGTGAGAATGTGCCTCAGTAGATTTCAGAAAACACTGTTTTAAAGTGTTCCAGTTCTTCAGCCAAGCCAATAGTTACTCTTACACATGTTGGCAAACCAAATGCATTTACTCTTCTAACGATAACCCCTTTTTCAAGAAGTCTCTGTGTAATGTGAATTGCTTTGTCCTCATCCTTCAAATCGATCAAGACAAAATTTGCGATGGAATGAGCATACTGAATATCCATTTCATCAAAAAACTGGTAAAGAATTTCCTTTCCCTCGCTTACAATTTTTTTACTCTTGGCAAGAAACTCCTGGTCTCGATATGCCGCCAACGCGGCAGCCTGACTTAAAGAAGCGGGTTCGAAAGGAAGCTTTGTTTTATGGAGGTAGCCAATTAATTCTTGTGATGCAATGGCATATCCTACTCTGAACCCTGCCAATCCATATCCTTTTGAAAAAGTTCTTAGTACAACCACGTTTTCGTGGTTATAAGAAAGAACATCCGGATAATCATTAACGTCATAGGCATACTCATAATAGGCTTCATCCATTACAACTAAAACATTTGGGGGGGTATTATCCATCAGCCATTCAAACTCCTGATTAGTGATATAGGTGCCGGTAGGATTATTTGGATTCGCTATGTAAATCATTTTGGTTAAATCATCAATAGCATTAACCATTGCTTTTACATCAAATCTATACTCCTTTGTGATTGGAATTTTCTTTACATGTACTCCCCTGGTTTTAGCCTGAACGTACATCCCAACAAAGGTGGAATTGGATGTAATAACATTTTCTTTATTCAGGAAAAAAGTTCGGAATAACCCGGCTAACAAACTTTCTGATCCAGCGCCAAAAAGAAAATTCTCTGGTTTTAAGCCATGCTTTTTCGAAAGCTCTTTCCTCAGTTTCAGTGATAGCGGGTCAGGATAGTCATGCACGGTTGCCATGGCTTGTTGTACCGCTTTATCTATGCCTGGACTCCTGCCAAGCCTATTCTCATTAGATGCCAGTTTCGATATCCTTTCAGGGTTATACTCTTTCTGTACTTCCGCAATGGTTTTACCGGGCACGTAGGCTTTTAATTCCTCAATATTTGAGGGAATCAGATTTTTCATTTTCTGCAATTATACTCCAACTTTTGTGGAAGATAGTAAGCTTGTAATTTTATTCCCTATCATAATGCTTATTTTGCGTCATGAAGAATATCATTGTAACAGGTGCAAGCACCGGAATTGGCTTTTCTACGGCTAAACACTTTGCGGATTTAGGATACACGGTTTTTGCAATAGCCCGAACCGGATCAAAACTGGATATCCTTTCGAAATCAGTAACATCTGGTAAAATCATACCCTTAGTTGCTGACCTATCTTCTGACCAGAGCATTTCAGTTATTCAACAGACAACTGCAGAGATTGAACAAATCGATATCGTGATTAATAATGCTGGAGTTCTCCTGAATAAACCCTTTTTTGAAACTTCTCTAAGTGACTGGGATTTTCAATTTCAGGTAAATCTTTATGGGCCACTCAGAATTCTTCATGCGATTAGGACAAAACTGAAACAAGGCACCCATGTTGTTAATATTGGCAGTATGGGAGGCTATCAGGGAAGCAATAAATTCCCGGGTATTTCAGCATATAGTGTTTCCAAGGGAGCCTTGGGGATTCTTTCTGAGTGCTTGAGCAAAGAATTTGAGGATATTGGGGTAATAGTGAATTGTTTGGCCTTAGGAGCGGTTCAAACCAAAATGCTTGAAGAAGCTTTTCCTGGGTACAAAGCCCCGGTAACTGTAGACACCATGGGAAGCTACATTGCGGACTTTGCCTTAAAGGCAGGGGAACTAATAAACGGGAAAGTAATTCCTGTTGCTTTAAACAATCCCGGCTAGTGCTTGTTAAAACTGTACCATTTTAGCTAACTTCTATAAACCTAGATCACAATTCTATCTGATGAAAAACATCTTCCTTTCACTGCTCTTTCTCTTTATAATTGCTTTTTCCAATTCTGTAAAATCACAAACCGTTGAACTGCTTGGCTATAACACCCTAAACGGAGCGTTAAACGGTACTCTTTTGGGTGGAGCTTACATGGCTTTAGATAATGACGCGGAAGATTTTACCCCTCTTCGCATAGGGCTTGGATTCGGAACCCTGTATGGAATAGGAATCGGGGGATATGATGTTGTACAAGGTGGAGGTAACGGGATACTTGTTTCTGGTTTTTTTAATGATGGGAATAATAGTAGCATTATTGTATTAATGGATACCTTTTATGGCCTTGCGAGCGGAGCAATTGTTGCTACCGCAATGACGTTAATTTCCGGGGATCCAATTCTCGAAGGAATTCAATACGGAGCAAGTACAGGAGCATTTATTGGATTCGGATTTGGAATCATAGATAGTTTCCTGATTGCTGAACGAACTTCCGGACCATCCGCATATCTTTACAATCCTGATACTAATGCCCCGGGAATTGTAAGTGTCGACTTTGAAAATGGAACCTCCGTCGGGCTTGTTAACCCGTCTCTTTCACATTTATATTCAATTAACGCGGGTGGGCTGCAAGCTGAACTCAAACCAAATCTGCAGTTCGTAAACGTAAAGATTAAGCTCTAGTCTTACTCCCTATTTCTGCCAAAGTTCTAAGAACTTCTCTTGCTGTATTTAAGTGGCCGCTTAAGGAAGGATGCAAACCATCACCAAGATAATTCCAGGCTTTTGGTTCGTTCTCACCCATTCTAATAGCTTTAGGGTCTACAATACCACCTGTTTTACCAGAAATTATTTCGGTTACTGAAGAAAGGTCCCGGGAATCTATCGTAAAATCGTGAAGAGCGTGCTCTGCCTGTAATTCCGTAATAACTGGTGTAGGCGTTATCCAAACTAATGGATTCTCAATTTCTTCCGTGATTACCTGTTGAACAGTAGCCAGGTTTTCCCAGGTTTCCGAAAGTGGAACCAGTGTTCGATCTGGTGCAATATTAAGTCGTTGAGCATCAAAAGTTCCAAGCGAAATGAATACCCAATCTGGTTCATGCACTAACACATCTCTATCTAGTCTTCTTAAAGCATCGGTTGTTGTGTTATAAGAAATCCCCGAATTCACGAAGTTAAACCGTGCATTTTCTACCGAAATATCCAATACGTAGCGAAGTATATTAAACCATCCCTGATCGTCTTCTATTGAAGAATCACCAAATGCTACAATAGTTTCGGAGCCATCAAAAGGAAGCTTATCTATCAGGTTTATTATTTCTTCTTCTTTCAATAGTTCCAGAGCTGCCTGCTTAGCATTATTCTCCATATTCTCTCTAAAAGCAGATACCTGACTTTCACTCAATCCAATTAAACCAGCTTCTACAGCACGATCATTCTTTCCAGGCAGAAGTGGAAATCTTTTTTCCAAATGAAAAAAGGGAACTACAAATTGCTCTAACACCCCTCTTTCTTCTTCACTTAGGTTGGTTTTTGTCATTTATTTTCTTGTACAATTTGTTTAATAACTTTTGGAACACCTTCACATGCTGTACTTTGCATGAATGTCCACCCCTCGTAACTCATCAATGCCGGAGTGGAAGGGTCAATAATATATTTACCAGCTGTTGATTTACAATAATGAACCAAACCAGCAGCCGGATAAACAGCCAATGATGTCCCTATGACAATAAAAAAATCGGCCTCTGACACAATTTTCGCAGCAATTTCTATCATTGGAACCATTTCTCCAAACCATACAATTGCAGGTCGGAGTTGAGAGCCATCAGAAGCCTTGTCTCCAAGTTTTATCGGTGCTGTACCAATATCAACCACCAGGTTTTCGTCCCACTCACTCCTTGCTTCACTTAACTTACCGTGCAGGTGAGTAACTCTTGTTGAACCTGCTCTTTCATGTAAGTCATCAATGTTTTGGGTGATGATCTCTACCTCGAAATATTCCTCAAGTCCCGCCAGTGCTAAATGTGCAATATTTGGCTTAGCCAGTGCCGCCTGAGTTCTTCTTAGATTATAAAAACCCAGAACTTTTTCAGGGTCATTATTCCATCCTTCGATACTGGCTACTTCATTCACATCATAACCTTCCCACAAACCACCTGAATCACGAAACGTGGCAAGTCCACTTTCAGCACTTATACCGGCACCGGTTAAAACAACAACCCGTTTATTTGGCATTCACTAATTGGAGATTTAACCATGAGCTGCTTAATTCATAATCTTCAACAAAAGTAGCTCTTGTTTCTGCCATAAATGAAGTGAGAAGTTCGTTTATCTCAGATCTGAGATTTTCA
>JAKSCW010000518.1 GCA_022360375.1 Balneolales bacterium | reverse complement strand
TGCCTTCCCGTGCCAGCCACACGTTTATTAATTGATTTCCATATTTATCGGGTAGTGAATCTGCCAGTAACCCAGGTAGGCCTTTAAATGTGGAAACTTCTTCATTTTTTGCTTTTCTCAATTCAGGGAAGCTGTATATCCTTTCTCCATTTATAATGGGCATTTTTATTGGGGAAAGGTCATGACCTTCTTCCAGGTAGTTTTTGTCGTATTGGAAGCTGGCTAACTGTGAGTTAGCATCCCATCGTACTGCTCCGACCAACTTCCCCCATACTTTTATCTCTGCTACATCTACCATCCCAAGTCTTCGTTTGTATTGCTGTTTTTACTACGAGCGCGTTGCCTTTTATTTTTTTGAAGTTTCGCATATTCGATGGGGCTGATTTCATCCCGTACATGGAATACATCCATAATGTACAGTAGATCTAATACCCGTAATACTTGTATTAAACTACTTAGTGATACCTTTTCACCTCGTTCTAACAAGCTCAACGTAGAGCGACTTATACCGGCGGCATTTGCCACTTCACTTTGCGATCTGTTTTGATTTAATCTATGATATTGGATAAAAGCTCCAATGGTTTTAATCAAAGCTTTATCGCTCATAGATAACCAATTTGTGTATGAATTATCAGTCATAATTCAATTAAATTGCATTTAATGTATGAGTATTCATTCAAGTATAAATAGATATTCGATAAATTCATAACAGATGAATGAAATATCATTCACAAAGTAAAAAAAAGAGATTAATGAATGAATTTTCGTTCATTAACAGGAGAATACAGATATCAAAGATGAGGATCGGAGCTAATTTATCGCTAATGCAATAATATGATGCACTGAGGTCATAATAAATTTGATTCAAAAACCTGAGATTTATAACAAACTATCGTTGATGCCTGGTCATTCCTTTCATCACTTGCATCATAATCCGGGTTTTACCCCATCTGGGAACAGTTTTTAAGGAATAAGTAAGGATTTTTGTTAGTAAACCCGGCAGTACCGTTCTCTTTTTCCCCAATGCTTTTAAGATGGGAAGAGCAATAGCTTCAGGTTTTAGTGCATTACCCATTTGCATGTTTGCGCGCTCTCCAAAGCCCGTGATTACAGGTCCGGGGGCAGCGGCCAGTACATCTACATGATGTAGTTTAAGTTCATGGTATAAACCTTCAGCAAGGGATTGTACATACGCCTTGGTGGCTGCATAGTTTGTGGCATAAGGCACTCCCTGGAAGGCCACAATAGAACTTAACAAAATGATACCCCCTCTCTTTTTAAGAGAAAAGGCTTGGGCAAAATGATGGGTTAAAGCTAATAAAGCGGAACAGTTTACGTCCAGCATATTCAACTCTTCATGGATGGAATTCTCGAGGAGTAATCCCGAGGTTCCAAATCCGGCAGCGCCAACAAAGAGTCCGATATCCTTACCCCGAACCGAAGTAATTACTTCCTGAACGCCATTATCAGCAAGATCAGCTGTTACAATCTCGGCCTTGACATTATAACGTTCCCGGATCTGAGATTTTAAAGCGGTTAACCGATCTGTATTCCTTGCCACAAGGATTGTATGTATCCCGTTTTCAGCAATTCTTAGAGCAAGTTCTTTACCAATGCCTGAAGATGCTCCTGTTACTACTGCCCAGGGGCCATATTTAGTTTGAAAGTTTGATCTTTGTGTTCTTGAAAATGCCATAGTCTCTTATTCCTTAGATGCATTGATTCTCTAAGAAAGAATAAGAAAGTGTTTCCGCTACACCGATAACATTTGTTTATGTTTTAGAAAGCCCGGCTTTTTTTAATCGACTTAGATGAATAGGAGTAATTCCCAGGTAAGAAGCGATCATATGCTGGGGAACCCGGTTATGGATATTCGGGAATACATCAGTTATAGAATCATACCGTTCTTTTGGGGTTCTGATATATTGATTTTTAATGCGATTATCCTGGTAAATGAAATAAAACTCCGCAATTAATCTCCCCATTTTGTCGCCTTCATTTAAATGATTATACCCCCAATCAATGGCAGACCTTGGCAGAATAGTAACCCTGGTATCTTCCAGTGATTCTAACGTGTACATCGACGATTCCTTTCGCATAAACGCCGAGTAATCACAGATAAATTGATTTTCTAATGCAAAATGGATGGTATGTTCAGTGCCATTATTATCTGTAAGGCAAACTCTGACCATTCCTGATTCTATAAAAAACACCTCGTTGGGTATCGAGTTTGGGTAAGCCAGTATTTCTTTTCGCCTGAAATCTTTAGTGAGGCAGTTCTTTAAAAAATGAGTTAATTCAGCATCTGATACATTAATCATCTGCTTTATGACCAGTTCGAGTTGTTTCAATTTTCGGGGAGTTTTAAGTATTCATACTATAAATTGGTAAACACCGTTCGCTCTGCTAAATAAATCCACGACAAGAAACCATAAAACATTTATTCTATTGCAGGCAAAATAAACGACGTAAGCATTTTGTAGATGTGCTTCTTTCGGGCATAATTACCACCCGTAAACACAACTACCATATTTTCCCGGGGAAAAACAATGATTTCTTGTCCGCCCCAGCCTCCTGCCTGGAATAGCTTCAGTTTTCCTTTTGATGTAGAGATTTCGTTCGTCCACCACGAGTAGCTATACCCATTTCTTCCGGCATCGTCAATCGGAAGATTGATCCTGACATTATTTCGATAGGGTGCAGCACTTTTTTCAACCCATTCGGAAGTGATAATTTGTTCACCTTTCCAATTTCCATTCTGTAAGTAGAGAATTCCAAATTTCAACATATCCCTTGGGGTAGCATAAATAGACCCATCCGTGGCGTATGTTCCATCTTCAAATTGATACCATCTAACAGAATCAACTCCTAAAGGCTCAAACAAATAGGAATTTGAATATTCGCGGAGATCCATTCCGGAAGCATGTTCAACAATTTTGCCTAAAACAATCATCCCACCTCCGTGATAGGTAAAATGCTCCCCGGGTTCATGAACCAAAGGTTCTTCTAAGATACACGCGACTGGATCATCTGAACATTCAAGGTATATCCGATCAATGTCATTTGCAGAAGTGCCGTGTGGAGCACCCCACTCGTCCCATTCTAAGCCTGATGTCATAGTGAGTAAATGTTCTATGGTAATCTGTGCTTTTTCATCGGTTTTAAGGTGTTGATGATTGGGTAAATACTCAAAAATTGATTGGCGCACATTCTCTATATATCCTTTTTTAACAGCAATGCCAGCCAGGGCAGAGGTAACACTTTTAGTACAAGACATAATCGTGTGCAAGGAATCCGCATTCCATGAAACCATATTCCCATGGTAACCCGGACCATCCCACTTGTATTTATGCCCATCAAAATATTCTTCCAAAACCAGTTTGTTATTCTTGTAAATAAGGATGGAATGAACCTCACCAAATCTTCCACATTTAATATCTTTTATTCCTTCAGAAATAAGGGCTGTATCCATATTTACGTGCCACAAAGCCGCCACTTCCAGTCCGTCGTTCCTATCCATTGGCGGGGAATATGTGTATTCAGAAATGCAGTAGGTGCATCCCAAAAAAGTGATGCTCAACCCAATCAGTAGTATGATTAAATGTTTCATTTTTTCCCTCCCTGGGCGTAGTTTATTGGGCCTGAAAAGAATAGCTACTAAGAGGTTTACGAAAATAAATGAAGATTATAAGAAGGGGTGTATAAGATGGATGCAAGCAGCTTTCACGCTGCCTGCAAGTTTGGTATCTAGCTATTAAGGGTCTTAATATCATTGATCAATTGTTGTACCGAGGTTTTGTTCAATCCATTATAAACCCCACGTATATACCC
>JAKSCW010000567.1 GCA_022360375.1 Balneolales bacterium | reverse complement strand
TGGAAACCTCCAAATATTTCCTGTTCCGATCGCAATACCCAATACGCTTACTATAAGACCAATTTTCGAGGAGAAGGTTTCTTTAGGAGAAGTTGTCATGCAAATTTATGTTAATTAAAAAATAGAGATTCAAAGAGCACGTTTGAAAAAGCTAAATGCTGTTAATTAATACCGATAGTATTTTGAAACGACATTGGCTATCCATATCATTGTTAGCTAATCTTATAAGTTCAATATCGACTATCCTTAACATTTATAGCCGGTTCTAAGTACATGTTTTCAGATCACAAATCAACAAATAAATATCTCGCTCTTTTTGCTTTTCTGGTTTCACTGATTATCTATTCCCTTACAATGGCTCCAACAGCCAGCTTTTGGGACGCGGGTGAATTTATAGCAGTAGCACATGGCTTGCAAGTAAACCATCCTCCGGGCGCACCTTTTTACTCAATTGTAGGGCGACTTTTTTCCATGTTTATGCCTACTGAATACATTGCTGCAAGCATTAATTTCATAAGTGTTTTGTCTTCCGCGCTCACTATTATGCTTCTTTACCTGGTTATTGTCCGGTTGATTCAGGAATTCAAAGGGAAACCTGAAGAAATGAATATACTCGACAAAATTGGAATGTATGGAGGTGCTTTAGTAGGTGCACTAACATTTTCAGTTACCGATACCTTTTGGTTTAATGCGGTAGAAGCCGAAGTATATGCCCCTTCCATGTTCTTTACTGCTATCGTGGTTTGGCTGGCCCTAAAATGGTCAGAAAATCATGATAAAGATTACAGTGAGCGCTGGCTGGTACTCATCGCCTATATGTTTGGTTTGGCGATTGGGGTCCACTTGCTCAATCTTCTGGCTATTTTCTTCGTGGCATTGATTGTTTACTTCAAGAAGAGGGACTTCACCCTGATCTCCTTTAGCATAATGGGAGCAATTACGGTAGCTGGATTTTTCATCGTGTACCCGGTTACCATTCAATGGATACCAGACTGGACCGATAAAGTCGGTGATGCCACCTACGGCCTGATCGGCCCCTTTACTTTTGTACTTCTTATAATCGGCTCACTCTCCTGGGCTATTTACTATACCCATAAGAATAAGTACCGCCTTGCGAATATCGCTTTACTTAGCTATGGAATGATCCTGATTGGATACTCATCCTATGCCGTGATTATGATACGGTCTATTGCAGATCCTCCGATTGATGAAAATGACCCTGAAACTGTTGAAGACTTTGTTAAATACCTGAAGCGTGAACAATACGGTGACACTCCTATCTTTTCAGGTCGGTACTATGATGATGCAACTGGCCAGATTACTCAGGCAGAGGAAAAATATTTCCCGCGAAGATGGTCCAGCGATCCCCGGCACGTGAATTATTATTCCAGGTATTCAAGTGATCTGTCTTACTTTGTGAATTACCAGATAAATCATATGTATGTCCGGTACTTCAATTGGAATTTTATAGGAAGAGAAGCGGATATTCAAGACGCTGGCTGGCAATCTGGTTTTGGAGAACCCGGTTACCCTGAAAACAGAGCCAGTAATGCATATTTCTTTATACCCTTCTTACTTGGTTTATTTGGAATGATCTATCACTTTAGTAACGATTGGAGGCGTGCATTTGCTGTTTTAACGCTCTTCATTGTCACTGGGGTAGCAATTATTGTGTTTTTAAATCAAACACCGTTTCAACCCAGGGAGAGGGATTATGCCTACGTAGGCTCATTCTTTGCTTTTGCAATATGGATTGGCTTAGGTGTAACTGGGTTAGTTGAATTGTCGAAAGCCTATCTTAAGGATAATAAAGTAGCGGCATATGCAATAATTGGGTTAACCCTGCTTGCTTCTCCCGTTTGGATGGGATTTCAGAATTGGGATGACCATGACCGATCCGATCGGTATGTTGCACCGGATTACGCTAAGAATCTCCTTGCTTCAGTAGCTCCAAATGGAATTATCTTCACCAATGGGGATAATGATACCTTCCCACTCTGGTACGTGCAGGAGGTTGAGGGATTTAGAACCGATGTTCGCATTGTGTGTTTAAGCTTATTAAACACCGATTGGTATATCAAGCAAATGAGAGATCAATGGTCTCATGAATCGGCTCCATTACCCATTAACTTAACTGATGAAGAAATCGAGAGAATGACTTCGAGAATTGATCAGTGGCAGCCCCGGGACATTACCATTCCTGTAGATAAGGAAATGCTCCGCCAGGCTTTTTCTGAAGACTATGTATACAAAGAAGCAATTGGAGTACGACCAGATACCTCTTTGCCCATCTTGCAAACCGGAACAGACTTTGAAATGCCTGTTGATTCGTTAGACAATGAATTAAGATGGCGCGTAAATGGGCGCTTATTTACCAGGGATGCCCAGGGTAATGGAATCTATTATATGCAGGTTCAGGATTTAATGATTCTTGAAATACTTCAGGCTAATGATTGGTTGCGCCCCGTCTATTTTGCAAATACAGTTTCTGAAACCAGTATGCTTGGATTAAATGATGCCGGATATTTCCGTACTGAAGGAAAAGCATATCGGGTAATTCCGAAAAAAATGGAATCTCAATACAATGGGTTTATCGATCCAAAAATTCATACTCATCGCCTTGAAGAATTCAGCTTTACAGAATGGAATAATCAGGATGTGTACTTTGACGAAAACATTCGAAGAATGCTTGGTAATTATCGCTACAGCTTCTTGCAGCTTGCTGAAACATACCAAGACTTAGGTATGCCAGATAGCGCCGCTTATTACTTAAATATGGCCGAAGAGAAAATTCCATTCCGCCCTGATGAGGAGAATTACAACCTTCCAACACTATTCGCAGTAAATTATATCCAACTTGACAGACTTGAAGATGCTGCCCGGGTTGCTAAATTTGCTGCACCGGTTATTATGAAGGATTTCAACCAGGAATTTAACCGGTTTATTGCTGCAGAAAACAAATTCCAGGATTTAAACGAAGAATTTGAAGAAGCACGAAGAAGTGGAGACGTCCGGAAGCAAAGAGATTTGAGACCGAGAGTAGCATCTGCCCACAGCCAGCGTGAGCAGCTGGGAAATAGTATTGTCAGCACGCGTCAATTTCTATCAATCACCTTGTATGGCTTGCTTAAGTCGAACAGTGATGATGAGGCCCAGGAAATGATTAGTGACGTTAACAGTAAACTCGAAGGTACCCCCTTCTCCAGCTTATTGTTACCCACCTCGATTGAAGAAAGTGAAATGGAAATGCGCAGGTATGGTTTAATTAACTAAAGCTTTTAGTTATATTTTGAAAATTTGAGTTATGATACATCAGTTTACTAAAGAGAATATTGAAACCATTGGTAAGGTTTTAGGAGCAACCCCTAAACCTTTAGGTGAAGATGTGTTCCGTATTGAAGTGCGAAATGATGAGGAGAACGCACGCCTTGCCCTGGAAATACATCTTGGCCTTGAAGCTAATGGCGAGCCAATGAATATGGTTTCTGTTTATTCTCATAATACCTTTCTGCAGTTGCACAATTGCACCGCTTTTGTTGCAAGTGAAATGCTTCAACAAGTTACCTTTTTTGGAAAATCGGGAAGTAAAACCTCTGGTTTAATCGTAGAAAAGGCGGCTGGTTGCAGTTTATATGCAAACGTGGATGAAAATATCATCTCCGGAGATTTCACCTCCCTACCGGAAGACTTAATGATGTGCGGGATCGCTTTGTCTCTTACAG
>JAKSCW010000488.1 GCA_022360375.1 Balneolales bacterium | reverse complement strand
TTTAGAAGAACGCTATCCAAGTTTTGGAAACCTTGTTCCACGCGATGTGGCATCCAGGAATGCCAAAATGGTATGCGACGAAGGCCTGGGAGTGGGAGAAACTGGGCTTGCGGTTTATCTTGATTTCCGGGATGCGATTAAACGTGATGGAATGGATACCATCAGCGCCAAGTATGGAAACCTGTTTGATATGTATGAAAATATTGCGGGCGAAAATCCATACAAACAGCCGATGAGAATTTTCCCGGCGGTTCATTATACCATGGGAGGGCTTTGGGTAGATTATAATCTCATGACTAACATTCCGGGGCTTTTTGCTGCCGGTGAGGCGAACTTCTCTGATCACGGAGCAAACAGACTGGGAGCAAGTGCATTGATGCAGGGGCTCTCTGATGGATACTTCGTACTTCCGGCTACCATCGGAAATTATTTGGCGGATGTAAAACCAGGAACACGTTATGGCACTGATCACGAAGAATTCGATAAAGCTGCCAGGAAAGCTCAGGACGACATCGACAAGTTACTGGGCATAAAAGGAAAGCGTACGATTATCGATTTCCATCGCTCGCTCGGTAAGATTGTATGGGATAAAATTGGAATCTCCAGGAATAAAGAAGATCTCGAAAGTGCGATCAAAGAGATCCAGGAGCTTCGTGAAGAGTTCTGGACAAACGTATTCGTTCCTGGTGAGAAAAATAATTACAACAAGTATCTGGAATTTGCCTTCCGTGTGGCTGATTTCTTCGAACTGGCTGAGTTGATGGCACAGGACGCTCTCGACCGGGAAGAATCCTGCGGATGTCATCTTCGGGAAGAATATCAAACCGAAGAAGGAGAGGCGCTGCGAAATGACAAAGACTTCGCCTACGTTTCTGCCTGGGAATTCCATGGGGTGAATGGTAAGCTTGATACAACCCTTCATAAAGAACCGCTTACCTTCGAATTTGTTGAACTGAAACAACGTAGCTATAAATAACAGGTATTTATCATGAGTAAAAATTTCACAGTTCATCTAAAGTATTGGAGACAAGCCGGACCCACGGCAAAAGGCTATTTTGAGGAAAGAACGCTCGATACGGTTAACGAGCATATGTCTTTTCTTGAAATGCTGGATGTTCTCAATGAAGAACTTCAAATCGAAGGTAAAGAACCTGTTGAGTTCGATTACGATTGTCGGGAAGGGATATGCGGATCCTGTAACCTGGTAATCAACGGTCAGGCGCATGGGCCAAAACAAGGAACGGCCTGCTGCCAGGTTCACATGCGCAATTACAAGCATGGCGATGAAATCACGATTGAGCCACCGCGCGCAGCAGCCTTCCCGGTAATTAAAGATTTGGTGGTGGATCGTTCCGCATTTGATCGCATTATAGAAGCTGGTGGGTATGTATCTGTGAAAACGGGTTCAGCCCAGGAAGCTAATGCCCGACCCATCGAAAAAGTAAAATCTGATTTAGCATTCGATTATGCAGCTTGTATCGGATGTGGTGCCTGTGTGGCTGCCTGTCCAAATGCTTCGGCTTCGTTATTTACCGGAGCAAAGATTTCTCATTTGGCAAATCTTCCTCAGGGAGAAGTAGAGCGGAATCGAAGAGTGGTTGCAATGGTAGATCGAATGGCGGAAGAAGGTTTTGGTGATTGCTCCAATTATGGAGAATGCGAAGCGGTTTGCCCAGCTGAAATCTCAATTTCTGCAATAGCTGAAATGCGAAAAGATTATGTAAAAGCAGTTTTCAGTTAAAGATCATCAGAAGGAAAATGTAAGCTACCCTGATTTACCTTAACAAAAAAAGCCGCCCCGGTTCCCCGAGGCGGCTTTTTTAATGGGTATTTTTCTCTACTACTTTATTGTGTTATTGAAATGGTTACCCGGATCAATTCGCTGTTTGATGGATACATATAGCCATCGTTAACAATGCGAACAGTACCATCATTGTCAACCGGACCGGAGTTTGCACCTGGTTGCCTTTGGGGCTGGTAACCCCCAATTCCCGGTTCCATATTTTCCTCTGTTCCGGCGTCCCAAAGTTGAATGGAACTGGTAATATCGCCAGAGATCGGTGCACCATTACGAAACAATTCAATACCTGCAGAAGAAGCGCCATAAAACAAATCATTTGAAGGGATGAACATGGTAGCGAAGTTCAATAAATCCCCTTCCTGTGCAGTGAATGAGAACGAATAACTGCCTCCTGAACCAATTGGGCCTGCAGTTGTAGCTCCATCCGGGATAGAAAATCCGCCACTTGTTCGAACATTGGGTAAGGAAGAAAGTGCGGCCATGATTTGATCAATAGTACCATCTTCAGCCAGCCCTTCTAATCCGTTTTCAGGAGTATTTTGTCCGCTTACAAAAATTGGGTTAGATCCGGTATAAACAGCATATGCGCCAGGAGCAAATGGAACATTAATTCCGGTAATGGAATTTAACTGGGTTTCAAGGTCACCGAAGCTTCCATCTTCAGCAACACCTTCCAAACCATTACCCGGGTCGGGTTGCCCCGCCTGGAATAGAATTCCTGATTCAGATTCTCCATGAACAGCCCAAACACCTGGTGCCATAGGTACGGCAACAGAACCGGTGCTTGTTTGTAATGTATTCTCAGTGGATACATTTTCAATCCGAACCCGGAAACCATTTTCTGAGGTGGAAGTGAGAGTAACCTGAATCACATCACTTACAGAAGGCAGGGAGGTATCTGTTACTAAGCGGACTGTATTATCTGGATCTGCATCACCAGTGTTTGCCCCGGACTGGCGGGGGGCCTGATTAGCTCCTTCACCAGGTACTTCATCCACTTCCGTTCCTGAATCATAAAGATAAACCTGGGAGGTAACATCACCGGTTATCTGAGAGCCGTCATTATTGTATAATGCAATTCCATTTTCATCAGGAGCATAAAACCAATCATTAGATTGTACAAACATTGTGGCGAAGGTAAGCCTGCCGCCGACAGGAGCGGTAAACTCAAATTCATAAGCCCCACCAGGGCCAATAGGTCCGGGAGAGGTTGCTCCGGCAGGCACAGAAAATGAACCGCTTTTTATGGCACTATATTCAGTTCCAATATTTTCTATGGTGACTTCGAAATTGGCTTCTGAAGCAGAATCAGAACTATCGCTGCATGCTGTAAAAGTGATCAACAGCAAAGCAAATAGGAGGGATGCATGGTTTGATTTGATTGAATTCATGATTTTTTGTTTTGATTAATAAGATGACCAAGAATAGGTGATCCAGTGTGGCAAAAAATCACAAGATTCTAACGAAAGGTTAACTGTTTAGTACCAAAACAGGGCGGTTAATTACTTAACAAAGGTTAAGAAATACAAATTGAATTTTTGAGGTTGAAATGCCGTTATTTGATGAAAAATCATCTACTTCGCAGGTATGACACTCATTAACCATCACAAAATAATCTACATCACTGTTTTTGCAGTAATTATTCCGGCAATTTTTGCTTTTTTCTTTTTCACCCGATACAACCACATTCCTGTTTCTATGGCATTGGGTGAATGCAAAATGGACTATACAAGTCCTTCTTCATATGGTGAAAGGCTTAGTCCACTTGAAAGTACCGCATTCAATTTAAAGGGATGGGAGATGTTGATTTGTTACGGGAGTCCTTCAGTAAATGGAAGAAAGATGATTGGAGATCGAATTCCGTTAGATCAGCCCTGGAGATTTGGAGCCAATGAGCCAACCCGGTTTTATACCACTGCTGATGTGGAATTGGGGGGTGTGTACCTGCCTAAAGGACGTTATTCCATATACGTTGTGCCTGGTCGATTTGAATGGGAAGTAGTGATCAATACATCTGTTTCCCATTGGGGAAATAATTTTTCGCAACGAGTTCTCTCAAAAAAAATCGGGAGTTTTAACATTGAACCCGAATATATGATTGAACCGGTTGAAAAAATGGTCATCACAACAAGTAACATTCAACCGGGTGATAATGAAGGGGCCATCATTTTTGAGTGGGAGCAAACCAGGTTCGAAATCCCTGTAATTAACTTGGAAGAAGAGGATAAAACCGATTACACCATGCGTAGTAGCTAATCAGCTGGTTAGTACGTTCACCAATTTATGTAAATCGCCGGGTTCATTATAGATACCCGGAGAAATACGAACAGCGTCTCCACGGTAGGAAATAAAGATATTCGCCTTTCTGATACGTTCTTCCGCATCACTAACTGGCAATATATCAGGAAGTCGAATCCCAAATAAATTGGAAGCCCGGAAGCTTTCTTCTTCAATAAGGAAGTCTTTTTCCTGTAAAACCTGAATGGGTTCCCGAACTAAGTCAGCGCAGTACTCCTGAACCTGATGTGAACCTATAGAATTCAACACCCGAAGGGCTTCCAGCATCATTGGAACTAAAATAAAATTCGACTGTTCACCCACTCCATACCGTAAAGCCCCGGGTTGATAATTCGGATTGTAATTTACCAGGTTTGCGAAGTTTTCGCTTTCAAAACGATTAATCCAGTTTTCTTCAACAGGAATTCCATCATCAAATGCCTCACCGTAATAAGCTAAACCAATGCTATAAGGCCCCATCAGGGATTTATAACCGGCAGCAACCAGTGCATCGGGTTGTATTTCCTGAACACTGAAAGGCAAAGCTCCTAAAGATTGGGTGCCATCTACCACTAACCAGGCTCCAACTTCCCGTGTTCTCAGGCGAATGGATTTTAAATCATACAATGTGCCATCTGACCAATGAATATGTGCGCAAGCAACCATCTTTGTTTTTGGATTGATCGCTTCAAGGATACGTTCGTTCCAGATTTTTCCACGGTTATGAAAAGCAGTTGGTGCATCTATTGTAATAATTTTTGCATTGTTCTCTTCGGCCAAGCGTACCCATGAGTATATATTGCTTGGGAACTGGCCTTCCAGTACAATGATTTCATCTCCCGCTTCCAGTTTCAGGTTATTGGCTACATTTGCAAATCCATATGAAACCGAGGGGATAACCACGATTCGATTTGGATCAGGACAATCGACTAACTTTGAAAACTCCTTTCGAAGCTCGTGTGGATCATCAAAAAAATCTTCGACGGTTACGGTGGATGGCTGCTGCTTTTTTAGAATTCCCTGGAATCCAGCTTCTGCTACAGTTTTCATCAACGGCGACATATATGCACAGTTGAGATACGTTATACCTGGATCGAGGGTGAAGAGATGTTTTTGGGAATTCATGATAAGAAAGTACTGAAATTCCAAAAAATGGGAGGACAAATTAGCCGTTTTTCTTCAGCCCATCTGATTAGAAAGGAATGGAGTCTCAAATTTAAAAGCGATTATCTTGCTTAGAAACCAGGTTTGTTAGGTGAAACTAGAACCCAACATTAGGAGGTTTGTTTTCGCGTATTGGAATTTCAAATTGATTGAGTAGCTCAATGAACTCAGATTCAGGAATTCCAAGTACTGCTGCTCCTTCGCGCAGTGAAAGCCTCCCTCCATTATAAAATGAAGTAACTAATGCTTCTAGTGCTTTGTCTTTGCTAACTCTTCGTTTTTTTGGTATTTGATCTAACCCGGAAACCATACATAAATGAACAAAAAAAGTAGATAAAGTTGAAGCAGAAAATTCGCTAAATGAGTAGCTGCTAACTGTTGTAATTTGTATTGATGTTATTAAGCCGGAGAGTTCTGTAGCGGCTTAATGTGGTTAACAAACTGAAAACTGATATTGAGTATTTCGTAAACCAACTAAGTCAAAAACCGAAACAACCTGGGTTGGTCGTTAACATACTCAAAGCTAAAGTTCTTTTTTTTCATGCGTTCGATGAGTCCCGGGAGATCTTCTTTATGTTTTAATTCTATCCCAATTAATGCCGGGCCCAATTCCCGGTTTGTTTTTTTAGAGTATTCAAAATAGGCGATGTCATCGTCGGGGCCGAGAACATCTTTCAAGAACTCAAGCAAAGCACCTGCGCGCTGTGGGAAATCCACAATGAAGTAATGTTTTAGCCCCTGGTACATTAACCATCGTTCATTGATGTCTGCAGTACGTGTAATATCGTTGTTGCTTCCGCTTATAATGCTTACCACGTTTTTACCTTTCAGCTCTTTTTTTAACTCTTCTAAAGCAGTAATGGCTAAAGCTCCGGCTGGTTCTACTACTATAGCCTGTTCATCGTAC
>JAKSCW010000565.1 GCA_022360375.1 Balneolales bacterium | reverse complement strand
TGAAAATATGCTTTACCCTGTATTCATCATTAAACCTGTAGGGGGTTAAAGACTTGGAGCCTCTTCTGATAACCTGAACCCCCTTTCCCATAATACTTACAAGAACTGTAGAATCATTTAATTCTTCAAATGACTGGACAAATCCGTGTTCCATGTTGTTCTCATCAGCTAAAGAATACCCCGAAAAAATCTTTCCATTGTGCAACCGGTTAATACCCTTCCCAAAAGTGCCAATCCAAATGGACGAATCACTTGCCTGAAAAAGAGGATACACGGGGTCATAAGTTAAACCCTGGTGAGTGGTGTAGGTGCTGAATAGTTTCGGTTTAAGTCTGAATAGTCCCTTATCAGTAGAAGAAATCCATATATTTCCTTCTATATCAATGATGTAGGCACTTAATAGTGCGTCACTTTTAAATATCAGTCGTCCATTCTTGTATAATTCGCGGTCGTTAGATGACCAGAAGGTCCCATCGTTTTTAAGGAAAAAAGGGGCGTTCTTATGAGACGGTATTTGAGAGGTGCTTATGGAGGAAAGCCCGTCTTTTTCTGAAAAGGAGAACATTCCTCTGTCTGAGGCGATGATCAATTGTTGTTCGCTGTTAAGTGCAAGATGGGAAAAAATATGAGATGTTGAAGTAAGAACGGTATCCAGCCTTCCACTTTCGTATTTGAACAGGGTACCCGAATTTGAAATCCAGGTTACACCCCCGTTCCTCGCTACAAAACTACTCGAGGAAATGTTACCTACTACCTGCTCAATGATTCCAGTACCATTTTTTTGATACCTGTACAGTGCGAAGTCTTTTTGCGATTCAAACCAAACTTCATGTTTGTCGGCATAGACTACTTTTCGTACCGGGAATTCTATTAACCCGGGTTTAAACGACTCAAGCTTTCCATTTTTATACAGGTAAACACCCTTATCTGAACCCATCCAGATAGTCCCTTCCTCATCTTTATAGAAAACCTTATCCGCTCCATTTCCATGAAGCTGCTGATTAAGACTTGTAAGATGGGTAAAAGAATTTTCACGAAACTTCGCATAATGCAATCCCTCTGTTTGTACTATGATACTTCCATCTGAAGCCTCAATGATTTGCTGGAATCTGTTTCCTTTTAGTTCCTGGTGGTCGCTTGAGCGGTAGATTTTAAAATCGATTCCATTAAACCTGATTAACCCATCGTAAGTGGCAAACCACAAATAGCCATCTTTGGTTTTGATGATATCGATAATTGAATTTAGTGGTAACCCATCATCGGTAGTCCAATGGTCAACAACATACTCGTCTGGCACGAAAAGATTTTCATTAACGATATCTCTATGTTGAGCTTGCAAATGACTAAAGAGGGAAGAATAAGCCCACAAAAGAAATACAAGAACAAATAGTTTCCTTAAACCCAGTAATTTTGATAAAAAATACATACCCAAAGTAGTAATCTTTTCTCTATATGTAGATGATGTTAGTGCTACCAGAACTCCCTATCAATTGATGTAGTGCTTGTGTAGGGTCTTGTAGGGGTAAAAAAACCCAGAATAAATATATACCTAGTTAATATTTCAACAAAATTTCCTGCGGTATTTGAGTAGTGAGTTAAACTGTTTGGGTGATCACTTCAATAAAAAAACCAAGGGTAATGGATAATTTTTGAATAAATATTTCAGCACTAGTAGATGGTATGTATTTAATGATGGGCAAAAATAAATCCGAAAGGAAGATACTTTATCTTATTGATGATGATATGGTTTATCGCCAGCTTCTTCATCACTTGTTAGAGAATGAGGGCTTTACAGTACAGTCTTTTGAGGATGGATATCTGGCTTTAGAGTCATTAGAATATCGCACTCCAGATGCAATAATATGCGATATAGAGATGCCCATTCTAAATGGGATACAATTCTTTTCTCAGTATCGGCAATCCGGTTTTTACGACAAAGGCATTCCATTTGTATTTATCAGTTCTACTGAGTTGAAAGACAAAATTGAAGAAGCAGAGAGATTAAGTGGTAACGGGCTTATCCATAAATCACTACCCATAATAGGAGTGATTAGCAGGCTCAAGAAGGTGATAGGGGAAATTGCCAAAAACGCTTAGGTGAAATAAAATCAGTAGTGGGTAATAAGTGAAAGCATTTGGGATATCCGTAATAACAGGTAAAAAAGGAATTGCACTAGCTTTGAACCAGACTAGCCTTGGCGGTTTAACGATATGGGTTATTTGAGAGATAACTAAATGCTAATTAACGAGATGTATAGTGTAATGTTTAAAAAATGTGGTTTAGCTTTATTAATATTAATTCTATCTGTTCCAGTACATGCCCAAACAAATAGGTATGTTGCAACAGATGGTGATGACAATTCTAACGATTGTTCGGATGCAATTACTCCTTGTGCCACCTTACAAACGGCAATTACTGCTGCTTCGGCAGGTGATACCATTGTGGTTGGTTCGGGCCAATTCACTGAAGATATAGAAATAAATACCTCCCGGATTTATTTGAAAGGATTTCAACATGGTAATGATGGAAAAAACAGAAGTGCCACGGAGTCTATCCTTCAGGGAAATATCCTGATTGGAAGTAATGCGGATAGTACAGTTATAGATGGATTCAATATAACTGAGGGAGCGTCAATTTTAGGCAGTAAAGCGGGTATATATATTCAGCAGGGAGCTGATTATGTTACTATTCGCAATAATGTCTTTTTTCGTTCGGGTACAGTAGATGGAGATGGCTATCGGGGTGTTTTGTTGGCAAACGGGGTACAGACTTCAAACCTGGTGATTGAAACGAATAATTTTTCGGGTTGGGCCACAGGTATTTATCTGAACCCGGGTGGATTCGGTTCCATTATCCAAAACAACAATTTCGATGACAACTATGTAGGCATGTCTGCCGATGGGCCGGATAGTGTGGTGGTTACAGGAAATTTGTTTAGTAATAATGGATTTGAGGGTTTGGGATTAGGCCCGTGGTCTATTTCTTCCCCGCCTGATAAACTAACGGCTACAATTACAGGTAATGAGTTTACAGGGAATACTTCTCAAATAGGGATGTATTTAGGAACCACGGATACCATTGATGTTAGTGGGAATACTTTTGAAGGAGTGGACGCAAGCACTATGACCTTAGCACAATTGCTGGATGTTGAAAACACAGTTGGTCATGCTGTTGACAATTCAGGTGGATACTCAGGTTATGCGGTGCTGAAAGCTAACCACGTTTTTGTTACCGATGGTAACAGCATCGTAACCGGGCTTGGTTATATAAATGCAAATGATACACTTGTTATAGGTGATGGAACCTACGACTTATCAACAAGCCAGCTGCTAATTGATATTGACGATATTGCCATAATAGGCGAGAGCGAATCCGGCACTATTATAGATGCGACTGATGTTCCGTCTTCAGCAGGGGTTTTAATTAGTTCAGATGGTGTATCGATTCAACAAATGACCATCAATGGTCCCTCTGCTAATACATTCGGTTTAAAATTCAGCCCCACTACCGATGATACCACGAAAAGTTACTCGGTGAAGAACGTAACCGTAGTGGGAAGTGGAAGAACAGAGATTGATTTAATAGGGGTGGTAGGAGCTGTTCTTGATAACGTTACTGCCGACGGTAATGATACCGGTGGAGTTGGAATAGCGATCACAGATTCGCGAAACATCGAACTTACAAACATTACTACCTTAGATAACCAGTGGGGTGGTATTGGCATTTTTACAGCTGGAAGATTTGCGGACGGTGGAACAAGTAATGTTTCAATTTCGGGTACGAATTCTTTAGGAGAATCTAACCCAATTTATGCTGAAAATGATGTGGCAGACGATGATTCCTACTTCACAATTACTGACCTGACGCTAAATGGTTTTGAGTATACAGTTCAAAACAACAGTTTTAGAAGTGATGCAACTGAGTTTACTTTTTTTCAATCCAGCGAGGCAAATGCGATATCGTTTGCATTAAGTCTCACCTCTCCAGACAGTTCAATTATAAGACAAAATGCTTCAGGTGCTTTTTATTCTGATTCAGATGGGGATGTAAACCTGGATGCTGATGGTGATTATATAGTGGGTGCTGTTAACGATACAACGATGTCGATAAAAGCAGCACTGGGCGTAGCGGTAAGCGGGAATACTATTAACATCAGATCCGGTTCTTACAGTGATTCACTCCTTACTATTGAAAAGGAAGATATCGCATTAAGTATTTCTGCCGGAGTTTCGGGGATCGATACTCTGGTGCTCGGAAATTCAATTAATGATTTTAGTTTTTCGGGCAACGATTCCACACGGTTTATTCAGGGCAACAGTTTGGATAACACGCTGACTTTAAGTGGGGCCAATAACACGTTTGATGGAGGAACCGGAAGTGATACCATAGTGCTTTTCGGGAATAGGTCGGAATACATCATAAGTGACAATTCAGGGACCTTCTCTTTCGCGAAAAGTGGTTCTGAAAATAACAGTTCAGGCGTCGAGTTTGCTACCTTCGATGATATTACCATTTCTTTGAGTTTTGCCGATCCCGTTTCCTATCCCGGCAGGTCACTGGCCTTCGGTGATAACAGTTCCACATTAAGCATTCCCGATGATAACTCACTGGACGCCACCACTGCCTTAAGTATTGAGTTTTGGATGAGAACCTCCGGCTTTAGTACTTCCGGTCAAAGCATCATACAAAAAGGTTCGGATGCATGGAGCATACACCGCTATGCTGATACCAATTTCCTGGCTTTTACTACCTATCATTCAAGTACAGGTAATACGTTGTTCGGGGATGTATCCATTACCGATGGCAACTGGCATCATATTGCTGTGGTATTTGATGGTAGCAACAAGTCTATATTTATAGATGGCAAGCTGGATGCGAGCACCTCTATAAGCGGAAACCTGGACACCAATAGCGAAGCAATTACCGTAGGAGGGTGGACCGGAAGCATAGATGAACTTCGTTTTTGGGATACTGCTTCAGATTCCACTCAAATCAGGAATAATGGCTTTCAGCCGTTAAAAGGAGATGAAAGCGGGCTCCAGGGCTATTGGAGAATGGATGAGGGAAGTGGCTCACTGGTAGGTGATCTCACTTCCAATTCGAACGATACCTACATTCCTGCCAATGCATCTATCAGCTGGAATAGCACATCTCATCCGATAGGTACCTTTATCACTGGCGATGAAGGCTGGAGGATCCTGACTTCCCCGGCTGATGGAATTACTTATGGAGAGCTTTTGGATGGTGTATGGACCCAGGGTTTTACCGGAGCCGATTCTGAATCCGGAACGACCAACGTATTTACCTATACCGAAGGAGACGGGGATCAGGATGCCTCTTCTCGTGGATTCCAGTCCATCACTTCTGCTTCCACAACCACCACCGCTGGTCAGCCGGTTTTAGTGTATGTATATGAGGACGATGAGCCGGAAACAGCTGGAGTACAGGGAGGCTTTCCGAAGACTATCCAAACGGACAGCGCACAGTATTCCGGAACCATTACTCCTTCTCTAACGCTTACCAAATCAGGGGTGGGAGGAACCTACGATTCTGCTAACGACGGGTGGAACCTGGTGGGTAATCCCTTTGCCTCCAGCATTGATTGGGACGAGCAGGACGGATGGAACCGGGCCGGGCTGGATAATACGATTT
>JAKSCW010000564.1 GCA_022360375.1 Balneolales bacterium | reverse complement strand
GGAGCTGGAAGAAGCTGAATTCAGTATCGTAGAAACTACAGAATTGGTAATGGATTTAATTGGCTCGTATACCAAAAAACCGAATGTAGAACTCATTTACGATATTGATGAAGAGGTACCTGAGTTCCTGGTAGGAGATGCCACACGTTTGCAGCAGGTGTTAACTAATCTGGTAGCAAATGCCGTAAAATTCACCGAAGAAGGTGAAATTCTTGTACGAATTAAGGTCGAGAAGAAACTCAATGAATCCATGGTACTTCGCTTTGAGATAAAAGACACCGGAATTGGTATACCAGCTGATAAGCTGGGTCGGTTGTTTCAAAGTTTTTCGCAGGTGGATGCCAGCTCTACCCGGAAATATGGAGGTACCGGTCTTGGTTTGGTAATTAGCAAACGCTTAATTGAAGCGATGAATGGGGAGATTTGGGTAACCAGTACAGAAGGAACAGGAAGTACCTTTAGTTTCATTATTACTCTGGGCTTTAGTAACCGCATACCAACTGTTCCCGAATTCAGAATTCTAAATAACAAAAATGTATTTATCCTAGACGATAATGAGACTAATCTGAGGATTCTGAAGCATCATTTGGTCAAAGCCAGAATAACTGTGACTACTTTCAAAGACCCATTGCTTTTGCTAGAAAAAAAAGACTCACTAAATGAGTTTGATTTAGGAATTCTGGACATGCAAATACCTCAGAAATCGGGCATAGATGTTGCCCGTGAAATCCGGGAACTATGGGACAAAAAAGAATTGCCACTGGTGCTCTTTAGTTCGGTACATGAGTTAGAAAATGTTGAAGACAGGAAGCTTTTCAATTTATACCTACGGAAGCCAATCCAGCAATCGCGGTTCTTAATAAATCTGGAGCCTCTATTCAATAAGGCACGGCAGAAAAAAGTGGCAGAAAAAAATGAAATGCCTTCTGCTCATCTTTTTAAAAAGGGGGTACGCATTTTGGTAGCCGAAGATAACAAAGTGAACCAAAAAGTGATCCTTCATATTTTGGAGCGCCTCGGAATAACTCCTCAATTTGCCGAAAATGGGCAAATTGCTGCAGAAATGAACGCGACCAATAATTATGATTTGATCTTAATGGATATGGAAATGCCTGTAATGGATGGCCTGGAAGCAACAAAAAAAATCCTATCAGATTCCTCGAAATCTCCCGTAATTATTGCAATGACTGCTAACGCAATGGCTGAAGACAAAGAGCGCTGCATTAAAGCAGGAATGGATGATTTTATTTCAAAACCTGTAACTGTTAACTCTGTAAAGAATTTGCTTACAAAGTGGCTCGGAGAATCCTGATTTAAAAGCTTTTTACTTCGCCATTAAAAGGTTTTTACGTCTATTCTTTCTCGCAAATGGTATAATTGGGAAAGTCAACAGGTTTCATGCGTTACCATTTTCTTCTAGTCAGTGTATTGGTCATTTTACTTGGTTGTTCACAACCATATTCTATCCAGCAAAGCAATGTCGCCGAGATAGTTGAAACCCTTTCGTCCGATAATATGAAAGGCCGCAGGGTATTTACAAAAGATGTGGAACGTGCAGAGAAATACATCGCTGATAATTTCAAAAAAGCAGACCTGAGCTACTATCCCGGGTTAGATTCTTATAAACAGTCATTTATCTTCAATGAAATGTCTATAAAAACTGCCTCCGTAAATATAGAGGGTTCCACACTTCCCAATACACGCTTCTTCGCCTTAATGCATGATACGGCTATTGTATATACCGAAGAAAATGTTCAGATCTCGTTTATTGAAGAAGGTGAAAATTTCAGGCGTAAAATAAGAAGGTACTCTTCTTCCAAAGATCCTATGGTTGTTTTCATTGACAATTCGTTCGAGGAAATTTTTGAGTCTTATCGCAACTACTACAGCAGGCCCACAGCATTCATTGATGGCAAAGAGGAGTCGAGTGTGGTTTTTGTAATGTCACAAACGATTCCGGATAATTTTGAAATAGAAATTAAAGCGGACCATAAAGTCCAGGAATTGAATAATATAGTAGGAGTTATTGAAGGCAAACGGAAAGATGAAATTGTTCTGTTCTCCGCACATCATGATCATATAGGAATTCGAAATGTGGTAGATGGAGACTCTATTGCAAACGGAGCCAATGATAATGCTTCCGGGGTTACTGCCGTAATTGAACTGGCGAAATATTTCAGTTCATTGCCACAACCAGAACGAACTATCGTTTTTACTACCTTCACGGCAGAAGAAGTGGGGGGATTCGGTTCTCAATACTTTTCCCGTCAAGTTGAAGCGAATAAAATTATCGCCATGTTCAACATTGAAATGATTGGTAAACCTGCAGTCTCTGGTCCAAATACAGCCTGGATTACGGGATACAACCTTTCCACTTTCGGTGAACTTCTTTCGCAAAGTACAATGGGTTCTATCTATGAATTCTATCCTGATCCTTATCCTCAGGAGAATTTGTTCTACCGATCAGATAACATACGGTTTGCCCGGAAAGGTATACCGGCCCATACAATTAGTACTACTCCGATAGACGTGGATACCGATTACCATACCGTTCATGATGAATTTCATACTCTTAATTTGACCCATCTCACAAATACTATAAAAGCCATTGCACAAGCAGCAGAAGGAATTATTTCCGGGAGAGATACCCCTTCGCGGATTGATACAGAATTCATCAATTAATGGGTAGCTTCTAAGGCCTGATCTATATCTTCGATAATGTCGTTAATATGTTCTAGCCCTACCGAGATACGAACCATACCGGGTGTAATTCCCACATGTTTCCTTTCTTCTTCAGTAAGCTTTGAATGTGTTGTTGACGCCGGGTGGGTAGCTATCGTTCTCGCATCCCCTAAGTTGGAAGAAAGCGAAAGCATTTGAAGGGCATCCAGGAATTTTCGTCCTGATTCAACTCCTCCCTTTATTTCAAAAGTAACTAAACCACCCCCCTGTTTCATCTGTTTTTGAGCCAATTCCTTTTGAGGATGAGAAGAATGAAATGGATACCTGACAAAATTAATTTGTTCATGAGTACTCAAAAAATCGGCAAGCTTCAAAGCATTTTCACAATGCCGATCCATTCGAACAGCAAGTGTTTCCAGGCTTTTTGAAAGTACCCAACCATTAAAAGGAGACATCGCGGGACCTGTATGCCGACTCATAAACATCACTTCATCGATCAGTGCCTGTTTCCCAAGAACAGCCCCGCCTAATGTTCTGCCTTGGCCATCAATAAATTTGGTAGCTGAATGAGTTACAATATCCGCTCCGTACTTTGCAGGGTTTTGCAGGTATGGGGTTGCAAAGCAGTTATCAACGTTCACAATAATATCATGCGCATGTGCTACCGAAACAATATGTTCTATATCCAATACGTCCAGGGCAGGATTAGAAGGAGTTTCCAGGAAAAACATTCGGGTAGTTCCAAGTATTGCTTTTTCCCACCCTTCAGGATCCTCTACGTCCACATAGGAATGGGTAATTCCCCATCTTGGGAGAAGTTGTGTAAGAATTTGATGGGTTGATCCAAACAGTGAACGACTCGCCACGATATGATCTCCACTCTTCAAAAAAGAGGCTATACTAATAAACATGGCCGCCATTCCCGATGCCGTGGCTATACCCGCTTCTGTACCTTCCAGCAAACAAAGTTTTTGTACAAACTCATCATTATTCGGGTTTGAATATCTTGAATAGATATTACCATGTACCTCTTTTGCAAAAAGTGCGCGAGCGTGTTCAGCGTCTTCAAATACATAACTTGAAGTGGCAAAAATTGGTACTGAATGCTCCCGGTGTTCACTTCGGTCAGTTTGTTGCCGAATGGCTTTGGTTTCAAATGCTTTGTTCTTCATTGTTGTTTAAGATATATGAGGAGGTAATTGTTGCCGTTTTTTCCAGGGTTTTAGTTACTGAGCAATAGGTATCCATTGAAAGACGAACAGCTCTTTCGATCTTGTTAGCATCTATTTCACCAGCAAATTCAAAACGAACATGAATGTTTGTAAACAGAGAAGGAATTACTCCTTCTTCGCGTTGTGCTTCTACAAATACCGAGTAGTCATCAATCCTTTGCTTTTGTTTCTGTAGAATAGAAAGTATATCCATTGAGGCACATGAACCTAGTGCTACCAGCAACATCTGCATGGGGCGAAATCCAAGATTCTCTCCTCCAATCTCTTCGGAACCATCAATGGAAACTACATGTCCATCCTTATTGGTTGCTTCCAGGTGTACCAACTTATTTTTGCGGTGTATCTGAATCTGCATTTTCTAATACTTTGTTTACGTTTAAACTGTATGTTCAAACCATTGGGTTAACAAACTAACTACTATCATGAAATTCTTTACCACATTAGGGCTTCTTTTTGCGCTTTCCTGTTCAATGTACGCCCAGGATTATGCACTTGCTCAACTTGAAAACTCTCCCCGTCATCATGAATGGGTAGAATTAGAATCAAGCGGGCGAATTATGCACAACTTTGTTGCTTATCCTGAGACCTCCGAAGATACTCCAATAGTCATTGTAATACATGAAAACCGCGGCTTAAATG
>JAKSCW010000553.1 GCA_022360375.1 Balneolales bacterium | reverse complement strand
TTTACCTGCTCTCGAAATATTATTTTGTACAAAATTGGCTCGTTGCATGAACAGGCCACCCGAAATGTTATTAACTCAATTACTGACCTGGTTAAAAGATAGACCTGGCACGTAAAGCATTCTAAATCCTTGCTACGCTCAAATCAAGGTTCAATCACTTTTCTTCTCCAGAAATTAGCAAGCGCTGAACCTGTCACATTCATCCACGGGCCAAATACTGCAGGAGCAAGCCCAACCGTTGCAATTTTTCCCATTCCCACGGCAATCCCGGAAGCCATTCCGCTGTTTTGCATCCCTACCTCAATCGCAATGGTTCTGCAGGATTCTTCGTCCATTCCAAATAACCGGCCACCCCAGTAACCCAGAACATACCCCAATGTATTATGAACGATGGCTGCAACAATGAGTAAAACCCCGATGGATAGCAGCGAATCTCTTCCGGCAGCAGTTATAATCGTAATCACGATCGCAATGCCCACCATCGATATTGCAGGCATCGCCTTATCCAGCCATTTCATTTTCCCATGCAAAAACCGGTTAAACAGCACTCCCAGGATAATGGGGATAATGATCATCTTCACAATACTCCACATCATGGTCCAGAATTCAATTTCGATAAATTGGTTAGCCAAAAGCTTCATCAAAAGAGGAGTAATAACAGGAGACAACAGCGTGCCAATTGCTGTAATAGTAACTGAAAGTGCTAAATTCGCATTTGCTATGTACGACATCACGTTAGAGGCAACTCCCCCGGGGGAAGCTCCTACCAATACAATTCCCGCCGCTATTTCAGGAGAAAAGTCGAAAGTATTTGCCAGGATTATTCCCACCAAAGGCATGATCGAAAATTGAAGCACCAGACCAATACTCACCCCTTTAGGTGATTTCAGAACCCGGCTGAAATCTGACATACTCAGTGATGTACCCATTCCGAACATAATGACCTGGATGAGTGGCACAATTAAACTGCTAAGCTTAAAATTTCCTACCTCCAGAAAGTATTGGGGATTGAACATTGCGAGGGAAACCGAGGCAAAAATCCACAACGTAAACGAGAATGACTTAAAGACGGTGGATGTACCTCTGACCCCGATTGCCAGCCCCGCGAAAATTGCCGGTACCAGGTACGAAATGAAACCGGAGCCGGGATCAAAGACCAATAATACAATAAGCGCTAAAAAACTTATCAGGCTTATGTATAAAAATAATTTCAGGGGTGCCATGAACCTTTCAAGTGAAAATTTTGGTTTATAGGATGCGCAAACATAAGCAATTGAGTTTTCAATCTAATGCTTTCAGTGTAGTTAATTCTATCGCTTCTTATATTTAAAAATGCCACGTAAAGAATTTCAAATCCCGGATATGTACAAATCGCCGATCATCCGATTGGTGAAAGAAGCGACAAAGATTACCGATCCCATGAAAAAGGACCTGGAGCCAACTGTGCTGGATTTTGGCCCGGTTCAATTTTATGTGCCCCGGTTTTTTGGATTTTGCTACGGCGTGGAAAATGCCATCGACATTGCCTACCGAACCGTGGAAGAGCATTCGGATAAAAATGTGTACCTGCTCAGCGAAATGATCCACAATCCTACGGTGAATGAGGATTTACTTCGCCGGGGAGTAAAATTCCTGCACAATACCGATGGTTCAGAAATTATTCCTGTTTCTTCGCTCACTCCGGAAGATATTGTGATCGTACCCGCATTCGGAACTACCCGGGAGATTGAAGAGGACTTGAAAGAAAAAGGAATCAATCCCTACCAGTATAACACGACCTGCCCGTTTGTAGAGAAAGTCTGGAAGCGTGGGAAACAACTTGGAAAGAAAGAATATGCGCTGGTGGTTCATGGCAAACATACCCATGAGGAAACGCGGGCCACTTTCTCACATAGTGCAGAACATTCGGCGGTAGTGGTAGTGTTGAATCCTGAAGAAGCCACCATTCTTGGGGAAATTATGACCGGGAAACGTCCTGTTGAAGATTTTGAGAAATACTTCGGGCATAAAGCCACCCCGGGATTTAATCCTTTGGAAGATTTGAAACGTTTCGGGGTGATCAATCAAACCACGATGTTGGCTACAGAAACCCAGGAAGTGATGGACATCCTTAAAGCCGCTACTGTTGAACGTTTTGGGGAAGCCGATATCCTGGATCACTTCGCCGACACTTCCGACACTTTGTGCTACGCCACCAATGAGAATCAATCAGCTACATTAGCACTCGCCGAAACTGATGCAGATATTGCGATGGTAGTTGGTGGGTACAATTCTTCGAATACGATGCACCTGGTGGAAATCCTCGAACATTCCTTCCCGACCTTTCATGTTCGTGATGCCAACGAAATCAAATCGGGATCACTCATTCAGCACTTCGATCAATGGAAAAAGGAAATCCTCCAAACGACTGACTGGCTCCCATTGAACAAAGCCCCGCTTAAAGTTGCTATCACTTCGGGGGCTTCGTGCCCGGATATTTTAGTGGATGAAGTACTGCTCCGACTACTTGAGTTCTTTGATGGAGTGAAGGAAGTAGATGAGGTGATTGCGCGCTTTAAAGTACCTGCCTGATACGTGATCTTCTATTGATTTAAGAAACTAATGGATATTTCCATACCATCTTCATTGAAATCAATCGTGGAGCTCGAAAAATCAGGCCTTGCCATTTTACTCATGTTCGATACTCCAATTGGCTCTTTCGGCATCGGAATTATTCTTCGGCGATCAATTTTTCCATTATCATTCCGGTCTTGCATCACAACAACAGCATATTGGCCGTATGGCACATTTTCGAACGTGTAAATAATCGATTCGGAATACTCTGTAAAAGATTTTTTAAATATGGCTTTGTCGGTTTCAGAGGGAAACCCGTCTTCTGAATCAAAAATGGCTATCGTAATAGTCCCTTTCTGTTCCGTTATGTCCGGTATCTCTATCGTTAAGTTACCAGTATCGCTGGCATACCAGGTACTGTTTGTTGATGGGAGAAGAAAAATCAGGAGAAGAGATACAAAAGCCATATTAAAAATGTTGGAGTTATAGATTGTTGTCTTAACAACAATTTGTGCCGGATATTTTATGGTTTACAAAAATTTAACCCCGGATTGCTGATTTGCTATTCGTCCAAAACACTAAAGTACGCGACCGCTTTTGGCTGAAAACTCCGTAATCGTATTTCAAAATCCTGGCGTACCAATTGAATATCGGGAGTTACAAACCCGGTAGAATCTTCCAGGATTTCATCGTAGGGAACGTACACTTCGTAGGGACGTTCATTCTGAACCGATGCAAATTGTTCGATTGGAATATCGAAACGGATTGTAACCGTAGACGGGGTATAATTAATAATACTCCCCCTCGGTAAATCACGGGTACGGATATATACGCTCACTTCTCCTTCAGTGAATTCGCTCACATTTTCAGTATAAGTGATCTCACTCAATTCATATTCGATGAGCGGATGAATGGGTTCTAAATCAATATCATAATTAATGTCTTCCCGAACCCCACTAAGCCTGAGTGTGTCTTCAATCTCCCAAACATTAATGTCACGCACTTGCGATGCTGCTCCTGAAATGGTAATACTATCCGGAAAAATGGAGGGTTCACCCACGCGTCCGTAACGATCCATATAAGAAACATCTGTACTAAGCAGAATTGGAATTCTTTTGAAAATCTTCTCCTCCAACCCGATGTTTACAACAAAGGGCTGCACTTTCAATACAGAAACATCCTGTTCTACAGTAAATCGCTGGCGAACCTGTTCGAACAGGTTTACTTCTCCTTCAACAATATCCACATTTACCACCGGGGGATTGTTGTACAAGCTTACAAGCTTCCACCCATCGCCGCTTATATCTACCTGAACAAATTCAGGGAGTCCTTCCACAAGTGCCATATCATCAGGAACATCTCCGGTTCGAAGCGGAACGTTAATCGTGGTGCTGTAATCCCCGTTCAGGTTTACAATAAACCACAAACTCAATGCCATTATAAAGGCAACTACAAATACAGCAATCCGTTCCCGGCGGGCAGCACGTACATCCAGTTCGTTAGCTGCTGTGGTTGGGCTAATCACAAAAATTCGTTTCAACCGATTGTAGAATGATTTGAAAATATTCGCCACCATAATTCAATATAGACCCGAAACCGGGTTTAAACAACTACGCTCTTACGATAATATCGGCCACAATCCGGGCTCCAACTTTTTGGTTCAATCGTTTTGCAATGCCAAAGCGATTTGCATGAATTTCGTGCCTCCAAACCTGGTTTCGAACCTTACACGCCAGTTTGTTTCCTTCAAAATGAAGGTCTTCTGTCTGGGAAGCAATCCGTTCGCCTACTACTTCTTGCCAAACGGCCAGAACCATTCCCTGTTGCAGTTTTCTTTTTTGAGGAAACTGGTCCAGAAAATCTCTTAAAGCATTACCAAGTGCTTTGGGTTTATCGAGTCGCATGGTTTAAGATACGAGTTGCACGTCAGCATTTTGAACTGAAAATAATCGATTTCGTTCTCCATCAAAATCCACAAAATCCTGGAATGGAACCGGGTTTGCTGAAGTAATAAACACCTGGCCGAGGTGTTCCTGCAAGGCTGTGAGCAGTATTTCTGTTTTATGGGGATCTAAATCTCCGAACACATCATCGAGCATAAAAATGGGCAAATCATCCAGTTCTTCAGAATAGTAATGAAGTTGAGCCAACTTCAATGAAACCGCAAACAAACGGTGTTGCCCCTGTGAACCATAACGGCGGAGCTCCGTTTCATCCAAATAAAAAACAATCTCATCCCGGTGGGGGCCAACCAGTGTCTGCTCACGCTCTAACTCTTTCCCGTGTAAGGCGTCCAGTTCTTTGTAGTATGCCGATTCAATCTCTTTCGAAAAAACCGATGGTTCGCAGAATGTTTTGTACTCCAGTCCGGTCGTCAAATTCATCCCGGAAATCATCGCATAATCCTTCTCTAAGAACGTTTTGAATTTCTCAAGCACTTCAAATCGTTTTGCCACAATTCGTGAACCTGTTTCCACTAATTGTTTATTCCAGGGCTCCAGGTACATCTCCAAAATATGATGAGCACCAGAGTATTGCTGAAGCAGCGAATTTCGTTGTTTTCGAACCCTTCGATATTCGAGTAAATCCCGCAGATATTGACTGGAGATCTGGCTGATGAATGAATCAAGAAATGCCCGCCGTTCAGCAGGGCCTTCCCTGGTCAGTCGTTTATCATCAGGGGAAAGCACGACAACCGGCACCATTCCAATCAGGTCAGAGAGGCGGTTTAACGGCCCCTCATTTACAAAGATTTTTTTTCCTTCACCCCGCGAGTAGGAACAGCTTACCTCAAACTCCGATCGAATTTCCCCTTCAAATGCTCCCTTAATCATAAAATAGCTCTCTCCCTGATGAATCACGTAACTGTCTGAACTTGATACAAAACTACGGCTCATGCACAGGTAGTGAATAGCATCAATTAAACTGGTTTTTCCTGCTCCATTTGGCCCCGTTATAAC
>JAKSCW010000562.1 GCA_022360375.1 Balneolales bacterium | reverse complement strand
TTTCATAGAATCTTGTTGGTTCGTTGGCTTCCTGAATTAAACTATTCGGGAAGAAGCTTCAAAATATTTTTAAGCAAAGCATTTCGGCTGTCCTGTTTCCATATTACAGAAAGGGTAGTACGTTGACGAATTTTTGTCAACTCGATGAACTTGATGTTCAGGTCAAACCCCCTGGTAAGTGAAGTAGGGACAATGCCAACGCCGAGATTATTTTCAACCAAACGGAAAATAGTATTCGCATGAACTGACTGGTGCGCCACTTTTGGTGCGAATCCCTTGTCCTCGAAAATGCTCATGATTTTATCAAAATAGCCGTGGCTGTAGTCACTGGAAAAGAGTATAAAAGGTTCCTCTTTTAACTGTGCTACCGTCTTGAAACTGGTTTGATCCAGGGAATGATGTTTTGGAAGTACAAGGCTAAAGGTTTCTTCATAGATATTTTTCTTCTGAAGCCCCGAAGGAAGCCGCATGGTTCTGATGAAACCTATGTCTAGTTCATCCTTCCGGATCTGATCGATCTGATCCTGGTTAGAAAGTTCCGTGAGAACGGTTCTGACTTTTGGCGAAGAATCATGAAACCGGGTCAACAACCCCGGAATTACAGATTGCATAGCTGACCCAACAAAACCAATTCTTAACTCACCTTCTTCCCCTGCTTCAATATGTTGCAGGTTGTTTTTAACAAACCCGAGATGATTAAAAATAAACTGGGCTTCATCTTTTAAATATTCCCCGGCTTCAGTAAGAGTAACATTTCGTTTGTCCCTTAAAAAAAGGTCAGTGCCTAAAATCTGTTCCAATTGGCGAATTTGGCGACTCAAAGCAGGTTGCGTGATGAACAGCTTTTCCGCTGATTTACTGAAGTGGAGTTCTTCAGAAACAGTTAGGAAGTATCTAAGATGGCGCAATTCTAACTCATTACTCATAGTAATGAATATATACATATTAAGTATTTCAAAGTATTAGTTGGCCGGATTAGATTTCATCAAAAAGAATGAGTGAATTCTACGCTGGAATAGATGTACTAACCACCCAAAAGCTGGTGGATATTTGCGAAGGAAATACACATTTAAAGCTATCCAGACAGGCGAATAACGCAGTAGAGCAAAGCGCAGATTATGTAGAACAAATAATTGAAGCCGGGGACCTGGTATATGGGGTGAACACCGGTTTCGGGCCACTGTGCAATACAGTAATTTCAAGGGAGCATACTGAAAAATTGCAGGATAACATTTTAAGAAGCCACAGTGTAGGGGTAGGAAATCCCATCGATCCTATGACATCCAAGGCTATGATGGTGTTAAAAGCTCATGCATTAGCCATGGGTTATTCAGGCATTCAGGCAAGTACGTTAAAAAGAATCCTTTTCTTCATCCGGAATGATATTATACCTGTTGTACCAGAGCAGGGATCAGTAGGGGCATCGGGAGATTTAGCGCCTCTGGCTCACTTATTCTTACCTCTTATCGGATTGGGTGAAGTGTACTGGAAAGAACAAAGAGTAGAAACCTCGAAGGTATATACGGAACTTTGTTTACAACCCATCCAGCTTCGGGCTAAAGAGGGGTTGGCATTGATAAATGGCACCCAATTCATTACCGCTCATGTAGCCTGGGGAGTGTATCGCTTACATCAGGCCCTGAATACTGCCGATATTATTGGCGCCATGAGCCTTGAAGGTGTACTTGGAAGTACAAGTCCCTATTTGGAGAAACTGCACAAAGTTCGGCCATTCAACGGTTCTCAATTTGTTGCTCATCGAATGAGGGCACTACTAAATGACTCTGAAATGGTTCAATCCCACGCGGATTGTGGCCGGGTTCAGGATCCGTATTCCATCCGTTGCATCCCGCAGGTTCACGGAAGTTCCCGAAATGCGTGGCTTCATGTGAAGCAGATGCTGGATGTGGAAATGAATTCAGTGACCGACAACCCTATAATTCTTTCCGAAAAAGAAGCAATAAGTGGTGGTAATTTCCATGGTCAACCATTGGCACTTCCCGCTGATTATCTAACCCTTGCAGCTCACGAAATAGGTAATATTTCAGATCGGAGGATTTACCTGCTCCTGGAGGGTGGGCACGAAGGACTCCCCATACTTTTAATGAACGACATAGGCTTGAATTCCGGATTCATGATTCCTCAATACACTTCGGCGGCCTTGGTAACTGAAAACAAAGCCCTTTGTTTTCCAGCTTCGGCAGATAGCATACCAACTTCTTTAGGGCAGGAAGATCACGTGAGCATGGGTTCTATAAGTGCCCGAAAACTGAATCAGGTGATTTCTAATCTCGAGCAAATCCTGGCCATTGAATTAGTTACAGCCGCTCAGGCTTTCGACTTCCGAAGACCGATGAAATCCGGACCGATCTTAGAGGCTTGTCATCATTACGTTCGGTCGTTTATTGATCATGCCTCCAATGACCGGGTTTTTGCAAAAGATATTGCAAAAGCTCACCACCTGGTAAACACCTATTCATTAACCGAAATAGCGGAAGAAACAGCCTTATTACACAATATCGATTTAAACGGATCTTACGATGAACTTTTCAACCTTTCTTGATACCTACGCTGCTCACCCCAACTATAAAGCGCCCACCGGGGCAACTCTGCATACCAAAAGCTGGCAAACAGAGGCCCCACTCCGAATGATGCTGAACAACCTGGATGCTGAAGTAGCAGAAAAGCCGGATGAGTTTATTGTGTATGGTGGAAATGGCCAGGCAGTGAGGAATCGTGCTGCCTTGGAGAAAATCGTTGAGGCATTAATGGAATTAGACGAAGATCATAGTTTGCTGATTCAGTCGGGAAAACCGGTGGGCGTTGTTCGAACACACCCGGAAGCACCCAGAGTTTTGATTGCGAATAGCAACCTGGTTCCGGAGTGGGCAAATTGGCAGCACTTCAACGATTTGAAAGAAAAGGGATTGATGATGTACGGACAAATGACAGCCGGTTCATGGATATACATAGGAACCCAGGGCATCCTTCAAGGAACGTATGAAACATTTGTAGCATGCGGGCAAAAGCATTTTGGTGGAGATTTAAGAGGAAAATTATT
>JAKSCW010000273.1 GCA_022360375.1 Balneolales bacterium | reverse complement strand
GGTAGATTAACCTCAAGACTAGTGAATCTTGACTATGGAACCATAAAAGGTGCTACCCTTTCTCTGTATCAAAGAGGTGCGGGTCAAATCAGCTGGACTATTGACTACACATTACAATTTGCGAACGGTTCGGCGTCCGATCCGAGCGAAAACTTTAACAGGGCTCAGTCGGGGCAAGATCCTGTGATCAAAATCAATCGTTTGAACTGGGACAGAAGACACGTCTTGAACAACTCTATTACCTGGGTAACGGATAATGGTTTTACATTCTCGGCAATTAATAGTCTTCAATCAGGTAGCCCGTATACCTCTATTCGGGATTTTGTCCAATCAACAGTCCCTAATAATGAAGACACACCAACCTGGTTCAATTCTGATATCCGCGTGTATTATAAGCCTCCTGCTTTAGTTCACAATGTGGAATTATTCCTCCAGGTGGACAATGTGTTTGATACAGAACCAAATTGGGGAGTATTTACAGATACTGGTTTGGCTACAGAATCTACAGAGTTGAGCAGACGAATAGAATCTGGCACCTCGCCCGGTGGTTTAAATACCTATGAAGAGTGGTATTTATCTCAAGATCGATTGGGTCCTCCGCGATCCGTTAAACTAGGTTTAAGCTATAATTTCTAATTCGTTAAGCGTAGAAGAATGTTTAAGAAAATTTTTAGAACTGCAATTCTTTTCTCAATCCTTGCCCTAATAACCGGTCAAGGTATTGCACAACAAACCATACCTGATTCTGCAAATGGAGTCGTTTACCGAGGTACGGAAGAAAGTGTAGCACGTGGTGTAATAGATGGAAATCTTATTGAAACAAATTTCAGAAACCATGGAGAACTTTCGCGGTGGGGTGATATTCCTTGGGGAATCTGGCCACGAGGTCAGGGTGGCCGCCATATTGATGGGGTAGGTGTTGTTGTTTCAGCGAAAGTACCCGGAGTGTATTCCGATAGAGTTAACAGTATTGAAGATTACCTTCAAATCGTTAATGATCCGGGTTTTATTCCGGATACTTCACTTAACCCTGTAATTATTAACTATAGGGATTTCGGAAAAAGGTCGAGTCCTTATACCGGGGACCTCTGGGCATGGCTACCTCTTCCCGGGTTTAACAATCCATTTCGGGTGGATAATTTAGGTGCCTCAGCTCCAACACCTGCATTATCTAATGATAATACCTCCTGGCCAGGTTTTTGGCCTGACAGGCTAGATGAAGAAGATTCAGGTTGGCCGGGAACCTGGAATGGTCGTGATGGGAGATTCGCGAGTTCTGATTTGGAATCTTATTACGTAATGGATGACTTTAGTGATCTGGAGTACGCCTGGGGTATTGAAGACTTATCT
>JAKSCW010000275.1 GCA_022360375.1 Balneolales bacterium | reverse complement strand
TCCAACTGCTGGTTGCAATGATATATTGAAATATTCCACCTAAAGAAACACGAATTAATCGCTTCATTATATCTAATTGTACAACCAGGTGTTCTTTTTTAATTACTATTCTGGCAGTACCACGTGTAAGCAAATACAATTGGTAAACAACGGCTAACCCACGGCCAATAGATGTAGCCACTGCGGCACCTTTTACACCAAGCTCAGGGAATATCCAAATCCCAAATATCAGCAAAGGGTCAAGGATAATGTTGATGATATTTGCCAGCCACAGCACTCGCATAGAAATGGCCGCGTCTCCTGCTCCCCTGAAAATGGCATTGATTACAAAGAGGAGCATAATCACAAAATTTGTCCCAATCATTATGGACGTATAGCCGGAAAGATTTTCAACAATGTTTTCTTCAGCACCCATCAATTGCAGGATATCCCCGGCAAAGAAAATTCCAATTAAGGAAACCGGTACGGAGAAGAGTATAGCCACGATTATGGCTTGTACTGCGGCTCTTGCGGCTCCGTCAAAATCTTTTTCGCCAATTCTGCGAGCTACAATTGCAGTAGTACCCATAGCAAGTCCTATCGCAATAGCATAGACAAGCGTTATTACTGATTCGGTGATACCAACGGTGGCAACTGCGTCAGCGCCAAGCTTGGAAACGAAAAAAATGTCCACAACTGCGAACACCGATTCCATTAACATCTCCAGAACCATGGGAATCGAAAGTAACAGAATAGCCCTTCCGATATTCCCCTCTGTAAAGTCTTGCTGTGTTCCCGAAATGGAAGCTTTAATATCGGTCCAAAGTGAGTTTGAACCAGGTTGATTTGCCAACTTTAAACGTTAAGTGATTGCTATTTATTTAATTTTTGCGCGTGTACCAGCTAAAGTAGATGAAGTCTGGTATCCCGATGGAGTAGTTACAGTTACAGTTACGCTTGATGGAACCACATTAGAGTTTTCTTCATCCAAATCGGAAAGTGTGACGGTGAAATTCGTAACTCCATTACCTCCTACAAAATAATCTCCCAGCAGAACCTCGCTATCGCCGGCCACGCCGATAGTACCTTCTGCAGTAACTGCAATTGTAGTGCCTGCCGCCATAGGATATCCATTTAAATCTGTTACGGTAAAGCTGACGTTGTCAGAACCATTTGCCGGAACTGAGAATGTACCACTATCAAAAGTAATTAGTGCCGTTCTGGTTGTGAATAACAATAAAACATCGGCATCAAGATCATCATTGTTTTCATCAAATGTATGTGCCCTTACATTAAAGAAACCAATACCGTTTGCATTGTTTTCCGGGCGAGCACCATTAGGATAAAATGAAACACTGGCAAATCCATTCTCATTAGTTATTGCAGAACCATTAATGATACCTGCATCCAGTGATCGGAAATCAACACTTGTGCCAATTTTTACAGGGTTACCAAATTTGTCACCTACACTTGCAACCAATTTGTACTCAAGTTCTTCCGAAATAAAACCAAAGCCTTCCAGGTTTCTATTCTCTGAGGCCACAAAGAAATGATCAGGATGAGGGAACCCGCCACTTATGGCTATAAGAATAGGAGAAGAAGATATTCTTGCTCCATCTTCTCTGATAAAAAAAGCTTCAACGCGTACAACTCCAGCTGAATCGCCACTAAACAAACTTGTAGCAACTATACCATTGCTGTTAGTTTCGGCACTTGCCGGAACAACTGCTTCACCTCCATCCGGACCATTCAGGATTTGAAAGTTCACCGTTACAGGAGAATCCTGGTCCATATTTCTGCCGGATGAATCTTGAACAGAAAAACTAAATGTTGAACTAACAATACCACCCGTTTGACGAATATTTATTTCTTCTTCGGAAACTTCATTTAAAACAATTGCAGCCGGAACACCAGGATCTCCTTCAACCACTACTCCTCCACCAGAACCATCATCATCATCATCTCCCTCTTCAACTAATTGGAAATCTAACGAATAAACCCGACCGGGTAGGGCTGCATCGATAGGTTGGCTTTGTGTTTGGTAAGAATTGGATGATACCTGAATAACAAAATCTATTGGATCGTTAATTTCTATATTTACAAAGGTATAAGCAC
>JAKSCW010000503.1 GCA_022360375.1 Balneolales bacterium | reverse complement strand
TGATGAAATTATGGTCTCTGATCTTGCTATTCCTGAACTTTTGTAAATATCATGAACGCGGTTTTTTATCGTTATCATTGATGTCTTATAGTTTGCCACAAATGATTTGCAGCGTCCGGGCGTTAATACCGGATGGGTTATACTTTAACGGATGATCTTTGTACGGTTTTCGCGGCTGCCTGCAAAGCTTACCGTTTTTATATGTGTTATTCGGGCAGATAGTCTCCTATTAAATTCCAGTCCATGGCATTGCCCCAGGGTTGTCCGTGATCGCTGATATTTTTAGTTTTATGTCCTTCTCCGATACGGTGTTTTCCATAAGCCAGTAAGGATAATATCTTACCCGGCCTAAGGTGTTCACTTGCCCAGGTTAAGGGGGAATCGCCGTTGGCGTCTTTGGCTTCTTTATCTGCTCCATGATCGAGTAAAAACCGAATAACCCGTTCATCGGCATAGGCTGCTGCCCGGTGAAGAGGCGTTTCCCCTTTGGTACGAACATCCCGCATAAAAGCACCGGTTTCCAGCCCGGGGATTGTCCGGGCGTTTACGTCTGCGCCTTTTTCAACCAGTAATTTAACTACGTAGTAATAATAAGGCCGGCCGGCTTTTGCGAGTGCGTTATGAAGTGGGGTCTCTTTTGTTTTGTCTACATGATAATTGACGTCAGCACCCTGGTTAACCAGGAAATCGCACACCTTCCAATGTCCAAAAAAGGCGGCATTACCTAATTCGTCGTTAATGTTTATGCTGTCCAGGTTCCCCCCGTTTTCGAGCACGGCTCTTAAACCGGTAACATCGTTATAATAAACCAGCCACTGAAGCGGTTTAATGTGCCCTTGGTTGAGCTGCGCTTTCCACCCCGGGGTTTTCATCAGTTTCAGTATAAAATCGGTACGGCCGCGGCTTATGTATTCCAGAATTGTATGTACGTGCATGGGATTGTTTTATTCATCACATGATGAATAAAATTGATGTAATAAGAAAGAACAAACACGTATTCTATTCCTGTTCAGGGGCTTATTGGAAGTTCCAGTCTTCTTTGCCAATCCGAAACGTTAAATCCGTATCACTCTCCTTTACCAGGTGTTTCAGGTCAGGATTGGTGATTTGTTTTCCCCCTATTCTTTGAACAGCCTTTTGAGAACGAATGTTTTGTGCACCGATATAGAAAATGATGTGTTCCACATATTGAAAGGCATAATCAATCATCAGTTTCTTCATTGCTTTGTTATAGGTTCCTCCCCAGGTATCTCTTGACAGGAATGACCATCCGATTTCAATGGCATCCTCTGCGTTCTTTACCTTTTTGAACCGGGTACTCCCGATTACCTTGTTACCGGGTTTCTGAAGCACGATAAATGCTCCTTTCGATTCTATGGATTCAGCAAAGAATGCGGTGTACACTTCCTTTTTATACCTGTCGGAACTGGGGTGCTGCTCCCAGATCAGAGGATCCTTTGCCACCTGGTACAGGGCTTCAAAATCATTGTTAGCAAGCGGCCTGAGTACAATTAAATCATCTTCCAGGATAGGTTGTAAGTTCATCAACCCGGCAGGAGGAACATATATAGTTTCTCCTGTTTGTGAGTTTTTAGCCATTTTCAAATAATTTTGTACAACAGAATAAAACTAATAAGCAACAATTGGTTCTAAAGCACAACAAAGGGAATACTCCTTAACCATAGCGCCTGAATTTTATCATTTCGACCGGAGGGAGAAATCCGGAGATTGGTTTTAATGGCAACGTTTAGATTTCTCAGTCTCCCGAAGGCATTCGCGATCCTTCGAAATGACAAGAGAAACAGAAGTTTAATTAACTCAAAACTTATCTCTGATTTTTCTCCTCGCTCAATGCCTTCACTACCTGCCAGTGCTCATCGGTCATAGCACCCACATCATACACGGAGATGCCGGAAGCCCCGCCTTCAATGGCTTTTTGGATGGACTGGTCTAACTCTTCTGCGTTCATAGGCGGAATGAATAACCCGGCTACAATAGGGAACCGGCCATGAGATTCACGGATGCCTTGTTCGGTGGAGAACCTGATCCACTCGAAGTTCTGGCGGTAGAAGTTTTGGTACAGCATGGGAAGGGCAATATCCAGGTTCCAGCTGGCCCAGTCCTGGCGCACCATCTGGCGACTCATTTCCGGGAAAGGGAAAACCGCTGCCGTTATAAGTTTATCGTTGGAGTGAGCGATTTCAGCCAGTTCATTCACAAGGGTAGTGACAGCATTTAACCGGTATTGCAGCCATTCCATGCTCAGTTCAGGGTGTTCCATTTCCATAGGGTCGATCCCAAAGAGTTCTTTGAAGCCTTCCCGCGCATTGGGATGGTAGCCATAATCGTATTCAGGAAACTGGCGATCCTGCACCAGGTTGTATTTGGGTTGAAGATCGGCACCAAGAATTACATCCACATAGCGTACATAATCGAGGTGTACGGATTTCACTCCTTCCGCTTCGGCTACTTCGCGGATATTGGATTTAATATGTTCACGGGCTCCTTCCGAAAAAGGGGAGAGCCACTGGTAATAGTCTACATAGGCGCGGTAATCCCAAGAGTTATCCCCGTTTCGGTTTACTGCATACCATTCCGGGTTCTTTGCCGCGGTGGTGTCACCGGGCCGGTTAAGAGTCCACACCCAGCCATGGATATCAATATTAAATTCCCCGGCGATGGCCGCTGCCTGTTCCAGTTTTTCTTTACCGGCGCCGAGGTATAAATCGGTGAGCCCGTATTCCGAAAGCCGCCGGAGTTCCGCCCTCCATTCTTCGTCGGTTTCGGCAATGCCGCCACCGGTCCACGCGGCAATCATAAATTCGGGTTCCGGTTCCGCAGTAGGCGCGCATGCCATGAGCAGGGCTGCAAGTAATAAAGCTGGTGCTGTGTTCTTCATTCGATAAGTACGTATCCGTCTTGATTAACAGTTAGTGTTTGTCCTTCTGAATTCGAAACCGTGATTTCGAAACCCAGCCTGGTTAAAGAAACTTCCGCCGAGGCCCGGGTTCCATTTACCAAAAAATCCGAACCCCCGAGTTTAGAGATATCCGATGTATAGGATTTATTTTGTGCCCACCACTCCATTTGTATTCGGTAGAGATGGAAGAGTAGCTGATACTCATCAGCGAGGGGAGGAGTATATGGGGCGGGATTGCTGGTAGCTTCAGTAAAAAACACATAGCCCCAATGCTCCGGCCGGTGCATAGCAATGGCTGATTGTTCGGTCCACACCCAGTTGTTTTCGTGGAGGCGATTTCCTTCTTCATCTTTTTTCCGGGAGTACACCCCATCGTTAATTTGATGCTGCCACTGCACCCTCGAAAAGTTGATTCTCCAAACGGTTCCTTCCTGTACCTGGCTTCCCCGGTCGATGTCTTTCAGGGCCTGGATTGGAATGGCCAGTTCCACCGACCACGAAGTGTCGGTATCGGCGGGATCGTTGACGGTTCCCTTTACGTCAATCCCGATTTGGGTGCCGTTTACATCCCAATGATTTAATACCGGCCCATTCCGTCGGTAAGGGCGGGCAAGGAACAATTCCCAGAGGGTGCCCAATACATTTACTTCAAATTCTCCGTAGTAGGGCTGCAAGTCGTTGGGTTTCACAAACACTTCAAAATCGTTGTTGTGGAAGATCACCGCATCCCGCTCCGTGATATTTCCCCATACATGCTCTTCTTCCATTTCTGCATAGAAGTAAAGATACTCGTCATCCCACAGCATTTTAACCCTGGTATCGTAATAAGGCTTCGGATTCTTGTCGCCTTCAATATCCAGGAAATAGTCCGTCCAGGGGGCTTCGTGCCAGGAGGGTTCAAGTGGCTTACCGTCAATAGTAAAGGTGTTTGTGGTTTTAAGAATGGTATAGCTTTTGGGAACAGGAAGCTGAAGAGTACTGGGTTGTGCCTGCAAAGAGGCAAAAAGAATGGGTATGAGAATGACGGTACAAAAGCGCATTGCAAAAGGTAACAGAAACTTTGGATCAATAAAAAATCCACCCGTAAAGCATGAATGCAGGGAGTTAACTCAGGACATTTTTAACGGCATCCTTCGCTGATTGGGCCGCCGCATGAACAGCCACCCAGTCTTCGCCATTGGTAAAGGGGCCGCCGGCAAAATAGATTTTATTATCCACAGGGGTTCTCAGTTTTCGAACGGTTCTCCAGTTGGCATGATCAGAGATGTACCCGGCTTTGATGAAGGGCTCGTTATTCCAGTTCTGGGTGATGTGTTTGATGTAACTCTGGGTAGCCCGGTTGTTATAGATTTCATCCAGTTCGCTTAATACCGTATCAATGAAATCATCTTCGGAAAGGGATCCATATTCCAGCGCCGGTTTCCCGACAGTAAACAACCCCAGAATATGCCTGTCGGTATGTTGACCAAAAGCCGCATCGTAATATAGTTTCTGCCCATCGGTTTGCGGGGTGATATTGAATGAAGTGGCAGTGTGATAGAAAGCTTCCGAAAATTCGAAGAAGGCTTTAAACCCTTCCCAAATGGTAACAGAATCGATGGCCTCCAGCTTATCCTGTGGCAACGAAGGAGTGAAGGCAATATCCCGTTCCTGGAGAACCTTAAGAGGTACCGTAACGATCACTTTATCCGCAGTATAAGACCCATTGCTGGTTTGAACGGTAACGTTGGTATCGGAATAATCAATGGATTCCACCACGGTGTTGTAGCTGATATAATCCGAAACAGAAGGGATGATATACTCCTCGTAAAACGTGAGCCAGGTGGCATTTACAAATTTCAGGTCCGGGTCATTCGATCCATGAAGGGTTAATTCCCCGTTATCCCAGTATGCGACGGTATCCTCGCGGGTGTATCCCACTGTTTTAATAGTTACCGGAACGGTGTCGTCATCCACTATATCATCCAGCACGCCGGCGCGGGTATGCAGCCATTCGGCACCTAAAGGAATTGGAAAGTCGGTGAAATCTTTATTGGTTTTCATTCGCCCGCCAACCATGGAGGACGCCTCCAGTATTTCGAATTCGATACCCTGTTTGTTGAGCAGGTACCCGGAGGAAAGCCCGCCTGCCCCGGCACCGATAACGAGCACCTTGCCGGTAAAGTTTGTATTGCCGATGCTGCTGTTATTGCATGCACTGAACACCCCGGCACCCGAAACCCCGATCCCAAGAATGCTGCAGATGTGAAGAAATCCTTTTCGGTTCATATACCTCGTTTTTGATTACTGCTACGATACCACAATTATTCCATATCCCCTGCGAAGAATGCGGACATTATCCCTCCCTGAGTATGGTGTTATCGTGTCTCCCTACCGCAGGAATCACTGTACTACTTCGGAACCCGCTTAATCTTCTCTATGGCTTTTCCTTTTGCCAGTTCATCCACCACTTTATCGAGGTAGCGGCATTCCCGGGTAAGTTTGGTTTCAATGTCCTCCACTCTATACCCACAAATCACGCCTTTAATCAGTTCCGCATTCGGGTTCAAAGTAGCCCGGTCAAAAAATTCCTCAAAGGTTACCTGCTCATCAATGAGTTGCTGGATCATGGTATCATCAAACCCGGTAAGCCATTCAATCACCTCGTGTAATTCCTCTTTGGTCCGGCCTTTCTTCTCTACTTTGGTTACATAGTGCGGATACACCGAATAAAATTTTAAGGCAGCAATGCGGGCATCGTGTTCGGGAGTGGTAGTGGGCATGGTGGTTTGGTTTGTTGGTTCTGAAATGAAAGGGATTGATTTCAAAATTTCAAGGGGTGGAAGAGGTCTAAGAAAGTGCCGCTTATTGAAGCCAAGAATCCAAAGTGGTTGGATTT
>JAKSCW010000386.1 GCA_022360375.1 Balneolales bacterium | reverse complement strand
TTCAACGATAGAAGAAGAAGTGGAAGTAACATCACTGGTATTTCGGTAGGTAATGAATGCTTTCTGATCCGCTGTTTCTCTGTTGAATTGTTCCACTGCCAGCTGAATTCCAAAATACAGATGCTGAGCAATTTCATATTCAGGTGACTCAAATTCAAATTCCGGCAGAGCAACACCAATATTATAAGACATTCCACGAGGAGCAGTTACCATTGTATTTGGATTGTAACGGTTCCAATAACCCACAGAATCGCTTAGCAGGGTTTCAAGTCTGTTTACCCTCAGTTCATTATAATCCGGAGTAGAGTTCTTAAATAAATTCAACAAGGTTGCAAGAGTGTGGTAATCTACTTTTCCGGAAGCAGATTCTACCAGGTCCAGCCGGGCTTCGTTCGAGGTTAATTCTTTAAACGTATCAAATCGTTGTTTTGGAGTTAAAAAGCCAAGAATGTCATCATATAACTCATTAGCTGTACGGGTTATGGAAGACGATGGAGTTTGCGAAATCAATGCCTGCAATACATCCAGAGAGTGTGCAAAATCATCCAACTGAAAATATGCAAGAGCCAGGGTATATCTTGCATCCTGATAGATTTCCTGTTCTGCTCCTTGTTCAATTTGATTCAGATAACCGGCTGCTTTTAGGTAATTATTTAAACCGAAATAACTTTTTCCCAAAAACAAAACCGATTCATCGGTATCCACGCGTTCAAAAATTAATGCGGCACGTTCATAATCCCCTTGTTCAAAAAGGAGTTTCCCGTTTTCGATAGATTGTGCAAAGCCTGTAGCACCTGAAAAGCTTAAAAAAAGTACGAAAGTAAGTTTTTTCATGGATGTATTGAGTTTTCTCTCTTTACACTAATGGGACGTTAAATTGTTCTTGGTTATTCCCATTCGATAGTTGCCGGGGGCTTTGAACTAATGTCGTAAACCACCCGGTTAATGCCCTTTATTTCATTAATAATTCTATTGGAAACATGCGCCAGAAATTCATTTGGTAAATGTGCCCAGTCTGCAGTCATTCCATCCAAACTTGTAACCGCACGCAAAGCAACGGTAAATTCATAGGTGCGTTCATCGCCCATTACACCTACACTTTGAACAGGAAGCAAAACAACCAGTGCCTGCCACACCTCATTATATAAATGCTGAGACTTTAATTCATCAATAAAAATCTTGTCAGCGTCGCGAAGTAAATCAAGGCGCTCTTTACTTAAATCTCCAAGAACACGAATTCCAAGACCCGGACCCGGGAAAGGGTGCCGGCTGATGAAGTGTTCCGGAATTCCCAACGCCCTGCCTACTTCCCGCACCTCGTCTTTAAAAAGTTCCCGTACCGGTTCAATCAAATCCAGTTTCATCTTTTCAGGAAGGCCCCCAACATTGTGATGGGATTTGATGGTGGCAGAAGGTCCTTTAAAGGAGACACTCTCAATAACATCGGGATATAAGGTTCCCTGGGCCAGATATTTAAATTCTGAGGAGCCCCCGATTTCTTTTTCGAAAACATCTATGAACGTAACCCCGATGATTTTTCGCTTCTCCTCGGGCTCAGAAATGCCTTCTAACCGGGTTAAGAACAGCTCAGAGGCATTTACTCCTTTAACCGGAAGATGAAGGTCTCGTGTGTACAGGTGAAGTACATCTTCAAATTCATTTTTACGCAGCAGTCCGTTATCAACGAAAATACACTGTAATTGATCACCGATAGCTTTATGAAGTAATGTGGCCACCACGGTTGAATCAACACCGCCAGAAAGGGCACACAGTACTTTATCATTGCCTACTTTAGCCCGAATGGCTGCCACCTGTTCTTCAATAAATGAAGCAGGAGTCCAGTCTCCCGTCAATCCACAAATTTCAAAAGCAAAGTTCTTCAGTAATTGTTTTCCGTGTTCAGTATGGGCGACTTCCGGGTGAAATTGAACTCCATAAATGGGTTCTTGATTATGCCGAACCGCAGCAACATCTGCATTGGCGGTGTGGGCGATGATTTCATAAGAGGAGGGAAGCTGATGAATATGATCACCATGGCTCATCCACACCACAGAACCATCTTCGATATCTTTCAGCAGATCAATGGAATTATCGATAATAAGGTGTGCGCGGCCATATTCCCGTTTTTCGGCTTTTTCTACACTGCCCGGAATTTCTGTATGAGAGAGTAATTGTAAGCCATAGCAAACACCCAAAACAGGCACATTCCACTCCAGCACTTCAGTTTGGAGTTGGGGAGCGCCCTCATCGTTCACACTCATTGGCCCTCCCGAAAGAATAACACCTTTTGGTTTGGGAGTTAATACATCCTTCAAATCCACATTAAAAGGGTGGATTTCGCAATAAATATTGAATTCTCTAAGCCGACGAGCGATGAGCTGAGTGAATTGAGAACCGTAATCGAGAATCAGGATCCATTCATTGTGTCGGCTCATTAAAGCAGTTCCTTATGCAGTTAATTCTTGGTATTCGTCAGCAGAAAGTAATCCTTCCATTTGAGAAGCATCACTTATCTTTATTTTGATCATCCAGCCTTCTCCGTAGGGGTCATCATTAACTACTTCAGGATTGTCTTCCAAAGCTTCATTAATTTCGACGATTTCTCCGTCTAACGGGGCAAAAAGATCAGAAACAGTTTTTACAGCTTCTACTGTGCCAAAGGTATCATCCTTAGAGAATTCACTCCCTTCATCATCCAATTCTACAAAAACAATGTCGCCAAGTTCACCCTGGGCGAAATCGGTAATCCCAACCGTTGCGGTTCCGTCTCCGTTGTCTTTCACCCATTCATGTTCGCGGGTATATTTTAAATCAGCTGGTGTGCTCATTAATTTTCCTCTGGTTTAAAATTGAATGATGTTTCTAAATATTTGGTGCTAATGGAGCCGGCTTTAAAGTTCGGATCATCCAATAGCTGAATGTGATAAGGAATTGTTGTTTTAATCCCTTCGATAAT
>JAKSCW010000560.1 GCA_022360375.1 Balneolales bacterium | reverse complement strand
TTTAAGCTTGATGACCCTCAGAATGTAACAATGGAGTTAGTATTACCGGGAGAAACCATTTTGGATTAATTGCATAATTCATGGAAAAAGAATCTCATAATGACCACATCCACTTTCGAAGAGTCCGCCCGCGCATTCGATTTGAGACCGATATGAAATCGGATGAGATCACATCAACAATTAAAGAACGGCTAGATTCGGGTATTTGTGTTTGTGAAGGCCAGGTGACAAAAAATTTTGCTACTATTTACCCTCCCGATACGGAACAGCATTATTGGTCACCTCAGCTTACCATTACACTGGAAGAAGACAATGGAAAAACCCTGGTTCGGGGATTATATGGGCCTAAACCTGCCGTTTGGACCATGTTCGTATTTTTTTATTCGTTTATCGGTTTTTTAACAATGATTGTGTTAATGGTTTGGCTCTCCTACCGTACCATAGGTGAATCAACCTGGATTTTTTGGCTCATTCCGGTTCTTGTAACCATTTTTTTGAGCTTATACCTGGTGGCTTACTTCGGTCAAAAATTAGGGCAAAGGCAAATGACCCGCATCCACCGCTTTTTCGAAGATTGTGTAGGCGAAGAGGTTGAGGCCCATTAATTGAAGCGTTTTCTATTTCTCTTTATTTATAAAAAAGAAGCCTCGATTTAAAATCACCCGAAAGTATGACCAAATTGTAACCCGAAAACCTTTCCTTGGTCAAAAACATAAACTAATTGAAAAACTATGAGATTGACTGATCTGAAGATCGAATTTAAATGGGCATTTATTTTTGTGGGTACCACCTTATTATGGTTGCTGATGGAACGGCTTTTTGGCTTTCATAGCACAAGAATTGAGCAGCATGTGATCGTAACCAATTTTTTCATGATACCAGCTATAGCTATTTATGTGCTGGCACTTCTTGACAAGAGAAACAACTTCTATAAAGGGGTGATGAATTACAAACAAGGCCTAATTACCGGGCTTATTATCTCATTGATTATTACTCTTATTGTACCTCTTACTCAATTACTGATTAGCAATGTGATTTCACCCGAATACTTCGCAAACATGATTGAGTACTCCGTGGCAAGCAACACACTAAGCCAGGAAGAAGCTGAAGCCTATTTTAATTTATCCAATTACATTGTTCAGAGTATAATTGCTACACCTATTCTGGGAATTGTAACAACCTTAATTGTTGCCTTTTTTGTTAGAAAGAAATCAAATGCCAATTAATAATCCTTGATTTTTAACACATCCGGAACTGTGAAAAATCCTCATCAGATTGTTAAAAATTGGTCCCCAAGAAAAGTATTTCTAGCAGATGCAATTGGTGCTTTAGTAACCTCGGGTACCCTTGGGGTAGTCTTGGTTCAATTCAATGAACATTTTGGTTTAAGTAAACAATTCTTCCACTTTTTAGCCTTGTTTGTTCTCCCCTATTGCATTTATTCAATTTCAATCTTTTTAGCCAAACCAATAAACTGGCCCCCTTTCTTAAAAGGAATTGCATTAGCTAATGCTGGCTATTGCGTACTAACGTTAAGTCTGGTATTTCTAAAACGTGAAACTGCAACCGTTTTGGGGATCACTTACTTTATGGCGGAAGCACTCATCATATTCTTCATCGCTTACATAGAATGGAGGTATGCCAATTCTTATAACTCGAAACCGTTTCGGTGAAATCCAAACTTTATCTCTTATAATTATTTCTTTAAGTATGGAATTTTTAAAAGAGAAGAAATACTTCTTGATGAAGAAGGAGAAGCATCCTTCCGGTCAGTTTATACACTCACTGATTTGGAGTTTTAATCTAAGTTTCTAAAAAACTTCTTTCGCTACTTCATACACCGATAAAGACTTCCCCATTGAATAGTAGTGTAACGTAGGTACTCCAAAATCTACCAGTTCTTTAGA
>JAKSCW010000439.1 GCA_022360375.1 Balneolales bacterium | reverse complement strand
TAACAACTGGATAAAGTAGTTTTCGATTAATAGTTTGATAAAAAAATCATGAAAACTCCGGGGGTTTTAATAGTAGTATTGGTGCTTCTTCAGTGCACAAATAAAGAGAAAACTATCCCTGCAATCTATACTGAGGAGGAGTTGATTACATACCGTGAAGAAGGTTTACAGGTAGCTATGGCTACTAAAGTAGCGCTTGGATCGGTTTTGGTACCAACGGTTACTCAACAAGGAACAAAAACTGCCTTGGAGTTTTGTTCGGTCAAGGCAATTCCTTTAACGGATAGCATGGCTGTAGTTACTGGTACAGAGGTGTACAGAGTTTCTGACCTGCCTCGAAATCCCGATAACCTGGCTACCGGAAAACAATTGGAATATATCCAAAAGGCTAAACTTGATATCGCAAATGGCGAAGCGGTAACACCACAGGTATTTGGATTGGATGAAAAAGTAATTGGGTTTTATCCCATTCTTACCAATCAGTTTTGCTTGCAATGCCATGGTTCACCTGGCAAAGAAATAACCGAAGAAACCTACGATGACATCCAAAAATTGTATCCAAACGATAAAGCTACCGGCTACGGTGAAGGTGAACTCCGAGGAATTTTTGTGGTAGAGATAGACAGTAAAAAGAACTGATTATTCTCCCTTCAGTTCCTCGTAATCCACTTCAAAGTGGAACCAATCGCTCATGTATTCTCTCAAATCATGATATAATTCATCGATCTCGTGAAGTTCATCGGGTGCAGACTTCACCATTCGGATTCGCCGTTTATCTTTCATTACAATCTCGAGGGTATACCATTCCTTGGTAACCAGTCCTCTTTCAACCAATGCATTTCCCGAATCAAAATTGGAGAACAGGAACCGATCAATATCATCAAAAGAAATCACCCTTCGTTTAATTCTTAAATAGCCAAAAATACGAATGTATTGACTCACCCGGTACGAATCGGAATCGAACTCATATTCATGCCGGGTGAAGAGTTTAACCAGCAAGGCAAAGGCGAACATCCACAAGAAAATGGCAAAAACAAACCCTAAAAAGAAACAAGCAAAGAAAGCAAGGAAATCGAGCAGCGTGAAGCTGTCTTCTACACTGAGAAGAATTTTAGGTTTAGCAAAACTGAGTTTATAGCGCATGCTACACCTGAATCACCCCGGTTTTGTATTCTTCAATCACCGGATTTAAATCAGCTACTTCAATTGCCTTTGAAATCCGTTCCCGGGTTTTTAACGGGTGAATGATACCGTCTACCCAAAGCCGGGCTGCCGCATACCGCACGTCGGTTTGTTTGTTGTACCGGTCGGTGATTTCCTGCAGGAGTTCAGCTTGCTCTTGTTCACTTACTTCCTGGCCTTTCTTTTTCATAGCAGCCAGTTGAATCTGAGTAAGTGTTTTACCGGCAGAAGCACCACTCATCACGGCAATTTGCGCTGTAGGCCAGGCATACATAAACCGCGGGTCGTAGGCACGGCCACACATGGCATAATTCCCTGCTCCGTAACTATTCCCTACTACAATAGTGATTTTTGGTACGGTGGAATTCGCCATCGCGTTTACCATTTTAGCTCCGTCTTTGATGATTCCTCCATGCTCGCTTCGTTTGCCAATCATAAAGCCGGTTACATCCTGGAAAAAAATCAAGGGAATCTTCTTCTGGTTGCAATTCATGATAAAGCGGGCCGTTTTGTCGGCGCTGTCGCTGTAAATAACACCACCAATCTGCATTTCACCAGACTTCGTTTTTGAAATCGTACGTTGATTAGCCACAATTCCCACGCTCCAGCCATCAATGCGTGCATATCCTGTAATCAGGGTGCTTCCGTATCCTTTTTTAAACTCAGTAAAACTTCCCTCATCAATGATACAATCAAGTAATTCATACATGTCATAAGGAGCGGTTCTGCTTTCCGGCAGAACCTGGAAGATATCCGACGCCGGCCGTAACGGATCTTTCGCATCTGCCCGATTGAACCCTGCTTTTAAACGAGGTCCAAATTTGTCCACCAAGTCACGAATGGTTGCAAGACATTCCTCATCATCCTTCATTTTGTAGTCGGTAACCCCACTTATTTCGGTGTGAGTAGTTGCACCACCAAGAGTTTCATTATCTACACTTTCGCCTATGGCTGCTTTCACCAAATAGCTTCCTGCGAGGAAAATGGAGCCTGTTTTGTCTACAATCATGGCCTCATCGCTCATGATGGGCCGGTAGGCTCCTCCAGCCACACAGC
>JAKSCW010000216.1 GCA_022360375.1 Balneolales bacterium | reverse complement strand
ATGCTGCCCGGATGGGAGTTCTTCATTTACAATTGTAGACAAAATTTCCTGCTTCGCATACTTAAAAATCACCAGAGAAACCTGGGATGTTTCTTCGACAGTAAAACTCAGGTTTGTGGTGTACGTGGTGCCTTCCGGTTCCACAAATCCATTTGGCGCCAGGTAATTGCGAATATGGATGTCTATTGCCGAATAGGGTTCTCCACCCTCAGAAAAAAGAGTACCACGGAGTACGAAATTGTTTTCTTCATCTGTTGCAGTACAGGAAATAAACAGGATAGCACTAATAAAGAGAAGAAGAATGGATCTTCTAAAAAACATGCTCGGCATTAGAAACGTAGGATTTCACGGTCTTTACAATCCCAGTAACGTCGATGCCCATCATTTGGTGCAGCTCTTCTTGTGTTCCATGCTCGATAATTTCATCGGGTATCCCCAGAATTTTAACGGATGGTGCTTGTTCTTTTTCTGCAAGATATTCTGCAACTGCACTTCCAAAACCTCCAAGGCGGGCCCCATCTTCCAGGGTGATAATATGCTGGTAATTATCGCAGATTTGATCCAGTAATTCGGTATCCAGCGGCTTGGCAAAGCGCATATCATAGTGACCAATTTCAATACCTTCATTTTGAAGCATTTCTGAAGCTTTCGTTACATATTTACCGATAGGACCAAAACTCAATACCGCTATTTCTTCGCCTTCCCGAAGGCAAATTCCTTTTCCTATTTCAATGCCTTCAAACCCATCCCGAACTTCCATTCCAGTAGAAGCTCCACGTGGATATCGAATTGCCCATGCAGCTTCATCATAGCTTGAAGCAGTAAACATCATGTCTCTTAAATCCTGCTCGTTCAGTGGGGAAGATATTACCAGGTTTGGTATAGAGCGCATGTACGATATATCGTACGCACCATGATGCGTTGGTCCGTCTGCTCCAACAACTCCGGCCCGGTCTATACAGAATACAACAGGTAGCTTTTGAATAGCCACATCATGTACTAATTGGTCAAAACCCCGCTGCAGAAATGTAGAATAAATTGCACAAAATGCTTTTTTCCCTTGAGCTGCAAGGCCAGCTGCAAATGTAACTGCGTGTTGTTCTGCGATACCCACATCAAATGCACGATCAGGAAAAGCATTCATCATGGGCCATAAACTGGAACCGCTTGGCATTGCCGGGGTCATACTCACTATGTCTTCATTCTTTTCAGCCAATTGAACCAATGCCTCTCCAAATACATCCTGGTATTTTGGCGCAGATTTTTTCTTCGATTTTGGCTTCAGCGAATCACCGGTAATTTTATCAAATGGGCTGCTTTGAGCATGCCATTTAGTTTGCTCTTTTTCTGCGGGAGCAAAACCTTTTCCTTTCACTGTAACAATATGAAGAAGCTTTGGCCCCTTTACTTCCTTTAAGTCTTCAAGGGTTTTACGAAGGCCGCTTACATCATGACCGTCTACCGGCCCGTAGTATTTGAAACCAAGTGAACGAAATAAAGAACCGGGAGTTAAGGCGGCGGTCATAGCAGATTCTAATCTTGAAGCCACTTTCCGCATCTTATGTCCTGCAGCCTTGAAATGCCCTAACATATCATACACTTCATCCCGGAACTTGTTGAATGTCCGGCTTGAAGTAACATCTGCCAAATACTCTTTCAGTGCCCCCACATTAGGATCAATTGACATATTGTTGTCGTTCAAAACTACCAGTACATCACTTTTCATAGCACCGGCATTATTTAATGCTTCAAATGCTTGTCCACCTGTCATAGCTCCATCACCAATAACAGCTATAACTTTTCTATCTTCTTTACTCAAGTCATTAGCAACCGCCATGCCTAAAGCAGCTGAGATGGACGTAGAGGAATGGCCAACCCCAAACGCATCGTGTTCGCTTTCGCTTCTTTTTGGAAAACCGGAAAGCCCGTTTAGCTTTCGGTTGGTATGAAATTGATCACGGCGGCCTGTTAAAATTTTGTGGCCATAAGCCTGATGACCTACATCCCATACAATTTTATCGTAGGGAGAATTATATACGTAATGAAGAGCTGTGGTTAATTCTACAACTCCAAGACTGGCCCCAAAATGACCACCATATACAGAAACCACGTCTATAATGAAGGTTCTTAACTCATCACATACTTGCTGGAGCTGTTCCGGAGGAAGCTTTTTAAGATCATCCGGAGAGTTTATGTTTGAAAGCAGAGGTCCCGCCAAAGGTTTCTTACCCATTGATTTCATAATTCACTGAGATACTATTCGTTCACTTCATTTACCTGGCTGATCTTTAGTTCGGCATTATCGAGTATATCACTGCAAAACTTTGACAACTCAATGCCTTTCTGATAAAGAACAACAGAATCTTCAAGTGTAGTTTCTTCGTTTTCTAATGCTTTCACTATTGATTCCAGTTGTTTTAAAGCATCTTCAAAGCTTAGTCGTTCCTTTTCAGCCATTAAAATCTTTGTGAGATGTAAATTCTCTTAGAATAATTTGGTTCCTGATAAATTACGGCTTTTTGAAGTAACGCCATAAAAAAAGGCGAAAGTGTCAACTTTCGCCTTTTATGGTTTGTAACTAACTAATCGTAATTCTATAAATACCGTAGAGTAACAGAGCCGCCGGAAGTTCTTGCCTTCAATCGGGTTCCACCTCCGTTCATCGTTCCAACCATTTCATCTCTCTCATATTCGCCATTGAAGTTTTTCAAGTCGGCTCGCACCCGGTTTCCATCTAAGTCAATGTCATACCCCAGGTTTTCAGGAACGGATACGGTAATACTTCCGCCAGAAGTTCGAAGCTCGATATAATCTTCCGGGTTTACGATTTCAGCATCAATGGAGCCGCCTGATGTTGCTGCATCCACATTTCCGGATACATTATCCAGTGTAATGCTTCCACCGCTGGTTTTTACATTCAGATCTCCGGTTATATCTTCGGCCCGTATCCGGCCTCCACTCGTATTAGCCTCCACACTTCCTTCAACTTCTTCGATAGTGATTGAACCACCCGAAGTTTTTAATTCAATGTCGCCACTTATCCTTTCAGCAGTGATACTTCCTCCACTAGTTTTAGCACCCTGATCACCTGAGAGATTGACCATTCTGATGCTTCCTCCAGAGGTATTCATGTCGTATGCTGCTCTTATAGGAGAGTAGATCACAAAAGAAATGCTGATATTGTCGTTATTCCAGCCTCTACCCTCTCTTTTGGCTTCAGCAACAACTTCATTTCCTCGTTTTTCAATAGTGATCTCCCAATCTCGTAAATCTGCATCTCCAGGATCAATTTCCCTCCCTCTTTTACGAACATACATTTCGACGCGTACTTCATCAGAATTTCTGCCTATTGCTTCGATACTACCCCCTGACGTACGGACTTTAATATCGACATCATCATTTACAGCGAAGGTTTCTGTTTGATATGGATCTTGTGCAAATCCCGATTGTGCTACCGTTGCAAAAACAAATGCTCCTGCAATCATCATTTTGGCTAAAAATTTTACATGCATTCGATTATTCATTGAGTTCCACCGTTTTTTATAGTGAGAAGGCTACGCCTTTAAATCTATTTAGTTACAGTCTACAGTGCTCACACGAACATCTTTTAAAAAGGTTACTAGTTAATTTGGCTGTACAATGTTCCAGACTTCCCTATTTTATGAAACTGTAAAAAACTGAATGCATGAAATTACCTTTTGTACTAGCTAAACGATTTGTTGCAGGGGAAACTTTCGATGAGTCGATTCCTAAAGCAAAATATCTTAATCAGAAAAACCTTGCACTTACGCTCGATCTTCTTGGAGAGAATGTAACAGATAAAAAAACTGCAGATGAAACTGTAGATGCGTACATCGAGCTGCTTCATGGAATTCATAAACATGGCCTGGTTAGCAGTATCTCTATCAAGTTAACCATGATGGGTTTGGATATTGATACACAGTATTGCAAAGAAAACTTATTCAAACTACTCGATGTTGCACAAGAACATAATCAGTTTGTTAATATCGATATGGAGGGAAGCGATTATACCCAGATAACCATCGATATTTTTAAGGAAGCATTCGCAAAATATGGGCAAAGCGTAGGCACCGTAATCCAGGCAATGCTTCATCGCACAAAGGATGATATTGAAGAACTGGCAAAACTGGGAGCTAATATTCGTTTGGTGAAAGGGGCCTATAAAGAACCTGACCATGTTGCACTCCAGAATATGAGCGATATCCGGGAAGCCTTTAAAGACTATGCAAAAGTGTTACTTGAGCATACAGAATGTCCCCGTTTTGGAACTCATGACGACGAATTAGTCAACTGGCTCCGGGAATACACTGCTGCCAAAAATATTTCTAAAGACCAGTTCGAGTACCAAATGCTGTATGGATTGCGTGAAGAAACAATGGTTGATTTAACGAAACTCGGGTATAAAACCCGCGTGTACGTCCCATTCGGTACCGATTGGTTTCCTTATTTTACACGGCGGTTAATGGAAAGAAAGGAAAACATCTGGTTTGTATTAAGTACCATGGTAAAAAAATGATATTGAATCTGTAAGGAACTGAATGGTTTCTTCTTTCTCACTCAAAAAAGCACTTTTGAAACTTTCCCCTACACATATTGGCGCTTTTGTTGTTGGTATTCTCTTGCTTCTTATTCCTTTGCTCCGGGAATTTCATTTTGAATCCGCTTTTTTTACAGCCACTCTATGTAGTTTTTGGGCAGGAATAACTGCCGCAAGAACTTCAAGAGATGTTGAATTCAGTCGTCTTTCGGAAATTATAATTGCTGCTTACTTAGTTTCAATTCCCATACTCATTCGGGCAATACTTGTGGGATGCTTTTCATGGCATGGTGCCGGATTCTGGTTACTTCTACCAGCTCCAGGTATTGTATTCGGCTTTTCTCTCGGGCGACTTTTCAGAATGCTTAAGGTTCCATTTCCAACCCTGTTTTCGGTGTTCGGACTCCTTTTTGTAGCCTTGGGAATTTTCCTGATGGAATTTTTCAACCTGCCCCAGGTTTATTATTTCAATCATGTATGGGGAAGTTGGCCAGGTCCTATCTACGATCAGGCTGTTCTTTTAACCTGGAGTCTTGTCTTTTTCCGTATTTCTACCCTAGCATGGGCCGCTTTTTTATGGATATTACCTGAGTGGAAAAAAACCAGAAAACACACTGCGGCAATTGGTTTTTTGTTCCTGGGGCTGGTTATTCAGTTCAACAATCATCCAACACTCGGAATTAGCTCTCCGCGATTATTTCTTCAACAGAATTTATATCAATACAACGAAACCGAGCACTTTCGTTTTTTCTTTGATCCGCAACAATATTCAAGAGAAGAAGTTGAATATTGGTCTCTCCGGCATGAATTCCATTTCCAGCAAATCGTACATATACTCGAAATCGATTGGCCGGAAGAACGAAAAATTGAATCCTATTTATATGCCAATGCATGGCAAAAGAAAAAACTTGTTGGCGCAAAAAATACCAGTTATGTTCCTGTTTGGCTGGAACAGGATCAACTTCATATTGCAAAAGAACATCTTGAAGGGGTGCTAAAACACGAGTTGGTACATGTAGTTTCCAAGCAATTTGGCAACGACTTGTTTAACGCCAGCTGGAGTATAGGATTAGTTGAAGGGTTGGCTGAAGCTATTGCGGCCGATGCCTCTCCAGTATCTACCCTTGATCAAATCCTGGCTGCTGAAACTCCTTTCCCTACCGCTGAAGAGATGGAAAATGCACTCACTTTCAAAGGATTCTACGCCAGCGCCTCTTCGATTAGTTATACTACAGCTGGTTCGTTTGTAGACTATTTATTAGAAGAATATCCCATTGAAAACTTCAAAAACGCGTACCAAAATTCCTCCTTTGATAATTGGTACGAAGTGCCTTTCGATTCCCTGGTTTCGGAATGGCAAAGTGAGCTACCAGAAATTGAACTGGATTCCCTGGATGAACAGGTTGCTTCCAGGATTTTTGCTCAACGATCTGTCTTCCAGATTTCATGCCCCAGAAAGGTAACCCCTTTGATGTTCGCGCTGGATAACATTTTACTCTATGAATCACTGGAAGATTCTGTGAATGCATTCATCGTGCTGGATGAGTTGTTTCAGGACAACCGCTCCATTGATCCGATCAAGCAGCGCTGGATATCTTATCAGTTACATTTTGGTAATTTCGATGAAGTGCTCGAGGTTATTTCCCCTTCCGACACCAGCTTTTCTTTTAACATGCTTAAAGCTGACACCTATTTGCTCAACGGAGATTATCAAACCGCACATAAAATTCTCACAGAAACCCATACAGAATTAGAACCAATTGCTGAAGAATCGATGCAATATTCCTTCCAGGTCAGAACCGATTCATCTACATGGGCTGTATTCGCTAACTCTCGCTATCGGTGGAAACTACCGGAAATTGAAGTCGCTGCCAGCGCCCAATTCCCATTAAAATGGTTATTAGTTAATCGGGCAATTATGTTGAATGACGATGAATTCCTTGTCCGGTTGATGAAATCCATCTCTGAAGAAGAAACCATTGAGTTTTGGTTTAATACCCAGGAGGGTGCCATCAACCGGTTAATCTATTTGCAGGAGTTTGAACTTGCGCAGCAATGGATTGATCGCATTTCTGCAATGAACCTGCGGGATCGTTACAAAGAACGGATACAGGAAGAGCAAGAGTGGCTTGACTTTATCCAATGAACATGATTTAAGGTTGATAGTCGCCCGAACTTTTCACACTATTATCGATTTATAAATCATCAAAAATTTGAACCATGAAAACACTACTTCTTTGCCTGTTTGCTTTTGTTATTTGCACAAACCTGGTAGCTCAAACCTCTGAAGGGAAAGGAGAACCTGAGACTTTTGTTTATGAATGGGAGGGAGAGAAGTTTACCATGCAAAAGTACTTTATCATTTTTTTGAAAAACGGACCAAACCGAAACCAAAGCGAAGAAAAAGCGGCCACACTTCAGCAAGAACATTTGGCGTATCTGGGTGGCCTGTACCAACAAGGAATTATAAATTTGAATGGCCCAAGCGGAGGTGAGGGGGAAATAAGAGGGTTTTCGGTGTATAATGTGGCTACGATTGAACAAGCCATTGAATATGCAAGTGCTGACCCTATGGTGAAAGCAGGCCGGTTAGTTGTGGAGGCCCACCCCTGGTGGCTGGCAAAAGGAAGCGGAGTGAAATAAAAATGAGTGAAGCAAAATTTGTCCCTTTAAAAGGGTATAAAGAATATTCGCCGGAAGAAATGAAACATCGGGCGAAAGAATTTTATCACCTGATCAGGAACAGGCGTACGGTTCGGGAATTTTCAAACCGACCCATTCCGGAAGGTGTAATTGAAGACTGCCTGCTGGCAGCAGGAACAGCCCCGAATGGAGCAAATAAGCAACCCTGGCATTTTGCAGTAGTTACCGATCCCGAAATAAAGAAAAAAATCCGGATAGCAGCAGAAGCTGAAGAAGAAGAATTCTATCACCGTCGGGCACCTGAAGATTGGCTCGAAGACCTGGTTCCTTTCGGCACAAACGAGCATAAACCTTTTTTAGAGATTGCCCCTGTTTTGATCGGAATTTTTGCGCAAAGCTTTCATTTAACTGAACAAGGCGATCGCGAAAAACACTATTACGTAAAAGAATCGGTAGGAATTGCCACCGGGATGCTGATTACAGCTTTGCATAATGCCGGTTTGGCAACACTTACGCATACTCCAAGTCCCATGGGGTTCTTAACTGAAATTATGCAGCGCCCTTCTCATGAAAAACCCTTTCTTTTATTAGTGGTTGGTTACCCATCAAATGATGTTCAGGTTCCTGATATAACCAAAAAACCGCTTAGCGAGATTGCCTCGTTTTTATAAAAAAATGGCAAAAAAAGAAAAGAAGGCGAATTCATTCAAACGAACACTCATCGAATGGGGAGTCATTCTTGGAATATTTGCTATTCTATACACTACCGGGTTGCACACCGAAGTAATTGGCACCCTTCAACGGGGGTTACTTGCTACAAAAATTATCCGGCCTGACATTACCGTAGACGAGTCGGAGTTCATCCGTGCAGAATACAACATGCCTCTGGTTACTTTGGATGGCACCCGAACTTCACTAAAAGAGTTTGAAGGCAACACTATTTTTTTGAATTTTTGGGCTACCTGGTGCCCCCCTTGCATTGCTGAAATGCCCAATATTCAGAAATTGTATGAAGATATTGGCGAAAATGAGGGTATCGTATTCGTAATGCTTTCCCTGGACGAAAACCCGCAAACAGCTAAAGCGTTCATAGATCGAAAAGAATTCACCATGCCGGTGTATTTTCTTTCCGGCCGGCAACCCGGCGTATACAACAGTACGGTGGTCCCAACTACCTATGTTATTTCTCCGGAAGGCTATATTGTCACAGAAAAAAGGGGAATGGCCAATTATAATACTGCCGGTTTTAAAGAGTTTTTGCTCAACCTTTAGCTTCAGTACGGGCGTAGGCCATACGCCTGTACACATATTTATCTTAGCCTTTCTTCGAAAACTAATCCCCAATTTCTCTACCTTCAGGGCTCATCCTGAGCTCTTAGATTATCTTCATGCAAAAAATCATCTCTGGAATT
>JAKSCW010000367.1 GCA_022360375.1 Balneolales bacterium | reverse complement strand
TCATTCCTGTGAAAATTCGTCACCGGAACCTCACCCGTTGGAATAGCAAAGAATTCATCCCTTGGAATTACATACATTTGGTCTTCCTTATCCGGGATTTGTCCGGTACCACGCGATGAATCTTCATTTACAAAAAATGGAGCTTGGATCTCGGTAAACCCGTCTTTATCAGCTTCGGCAATAAAATAATTAATCAACGCGCGTTGAAGTTGAGCCACTGCTCCTACATAAAACGGGAATCCTGCGCCGGTTACCTTTACTCCTCGTTCGAAATCAACCCAGCCATAGCGTTCTGTGATTTCCCAATGTGGTTTCCGCCATTCCTGGGAATCAGGTTCGCCCCAGGTTGCAAACACTTTATTGTCTTCCTCGTTTGAACCAACGGGTACACTAAGGTGTGGCACATTTGGGATGCGTAACAATAATTCCTCACGTTGTGCTTGTAAGTGCCTCTCCGGCTCTTCCAACTTCTTAATTTCTTCCTTTGCCTCACCTGTTTCTTTGATAATTGCCTGCGCTTCTTCTTTCTTACCCTGGCCCATTAACATACCAATTTGCTTTGCCTTGGAGTTGCTTTCACTTCGCAAAACATCTGCTTTATGAACGATGGACCGCCACTCTTCATCCTTTCCAATTACTTCATCTACCAGAGAGGTTTCCTTCTCTCCTTTGTTCAGCATTCCTTGTTTTACCAATTTAGTGTTATCCTTGATGAAGTTGATATCCAGCATTTGTGATAGTGTTTAAAGTTATTGGGCACCAAAGATAAGGGGCTTTGATCTTAGGTTTATCAATTTTTTTCTTTTTGTGTTTTAGATTTGTACTGGAAAATAAAAACAAATACTAGCTTGTTTACCTAAATAAATTAGGTTATAATTGCTCATCCATAGAATTTTTAGGATTTAATCGAACTAAATGAATCAGCTATTAGACGAAATTGATATTTCAATTTTAAATCATCTTCAGAAGAACGGACGGGCCCAAAGAAATAAAATTGCTGAATTGGTCAACCTTTCTGTTCCATCGGTCTCAGAACGTATGAAAAAGCTGGAAGAACGAGGTTTGATTGAAGGTTATCATGCTGTGTTAAACAGTAAAGACTTTCATTTCGATATCACTGCGTTTCTTTTTGTGCAGGTAGATGGTTCTGAAAATTATCCCGAGTTTGTTGCTATGGTAGCTGATGAACCTGAAATATTGGAATGTCACTCCATCACCGGCGACGGGTCTCACCTGCTTAAAGTTCGAACGAAAAATACTTCATCTTTTGAGAAGTTACTTTCCAAAATTCAATCCTGGGAAGGGGTAGATAAAACCCGCTCTAATATTGTGCTTTCCAGCTTCAAAGAAACACGAGCATTGCCGATAGAGCAAGCCACTGAATTACTTAAATAACTTTTATCGCACTTCTGTAATTAAACTCACCAGGATTCGTTAACTTACGTCAAAATGACAGTTGCAGGAAACGAATAATGGATCGAGAAGTCTTTCAGGAACCATTTGGGTTACTAGGAAAATCTGATGCTATCCGCCAGGTTGTGGATAAAATTATGCAGGTTTCGAAAACTGATATTACGGTACTGCTGCAAGGAGAAAGCGGTGTAGGTAAAGATGTGACTGCCCGCGCTATTCATGGGTTAAGTGAGCGTAAACATAACGATTTAGTAATTGTAAACTGTGGCGCTATCCCCGAGGGAATTATTGAAAGTGAACTTTTTGGACACGAAAAAGGCGCTTTTACCGGTGCGAATGATAGTCGCGAAGGGTATTTTGAAAAGGCAGATGGAGGAACCATTTTCTTAGATGAAATTGGCGACACCCCACTCAACGTTCAGGTTAAGCTGCTACGTGTACTTGAAAATGGTGAATTTTTCCGGGTTGGATCAAGTAAAGTTCAAACCACGAACGTGCGGGTGATTGCTGCAACAAATAAGGACTTATGGCAATTGGTTCAGGAAGGCACTTTTCGGGAAGACTTATATTATCGCCTCGATACCGTTCAGATATTTCTTCCCCCACTACGGGAACGACAAGAAGATATCATCGAAATTTTCAGAAAATTTGTTCAGGAATTTTCAACTCGTTACGATTCCGTGTTTAAGGGTTTTTCGGATGAAGCAAGGGCACTGTTAACCTCTTACCGCTGGCCTGGAAATATTCGCGAACTCCGCAATGTTTCGGAGCAACTTGTTGTACTTGAAAAATCTCAGTTTATCGACGCTGAACGACTTCAAAAGTATTTGAAAGGGCGTCAACATGAAGGCTCTGCTGATAACCTTCCCATGGTTTCTGAACCTGAAAGAGACAACCAGTCTTTTAGCGATAACTTTGGAAGAAGAGATCGGGAGCTTATTTACCGGGCTCTGTTAGAGCTAAGTAATGATATCGGCGACGTGAAGAAAATGCTTGCCGGCCTGGTGTATTCTGGTTTTCCAAACAAATCCAATCTTCCCGTACTTCCCACATCATCCTCTGTATCAGCACAGGAGTCGGTGTCCTCCCAGCTAATTAAATACAACCCTGATGTAGAAACTCCCCTGGGAATGCGCTCTATGCCTGAACAGGAAATTGAAGAACCTACCGATGTTTATGAAGAAGAAAATGAGATTGAGCGCTTTTTCAGTTCAGATGAAATCCCTTCTATTGAAGCCACCGAACAGTTTTTGATTAAAAGAGCCCTTGAAAAGTATGACGGAAATCGCCGCAAAGCTTCTGAAACTCTGTGCATAAGTGAACGAACCCTGTACCGAAAACTGGATCAATATGGTTTGGCGTAGCACATTATTTATCCTGTTGGTAACATACCTGTTTAACGCCAGTTGTTTTAAGTACAGTTTTACAGGTACAACTATCCCTGAAGGGGTTAATACCATTTTTATTCCTTTTTTCCCGGATCAGAGTAATAGTGGAATTGGAGATTTAAGCGACCAGTTAAATGATGCCCTTATTGACCGATTCGTTAATCAAAGTAGTCTTCAGCTTGCAAATAATGAACAAGATGCAGATGCGGTAATTGATGGGCGTATTCAGAGCTATAGTAATCGGCCATTTAGTACTACAGGGCAAGAACAAACAGATCAAAACCAGGTTCAGATTTCTGTTTCCGCGACTTTTAAATATAAAACCGACGATTCCCCCCTATGGAATAAATCGTTCAACGGAACTTTCACCTACGATCCAACTGAAGACCCGGTAAACGGAGAAAACGAGGCTGCACTTGAAGCATTAGAGGAAATTGCCAATCAAATGTTCAGTGATGCGATAAGTAGTTGGTAAAACCGTTGAAACTCAATGCCTCTCGTTGTATTATTGCTCCAACGATGGCAGAATTACCCTTCAACATACCGAAATCTCTTTCCTCTTTTGTTGAGATTTTTGAAACCGATCAGGAAAAGGCAATTGAGAAGCTTAGCAGACAGGTTCGTAAAAGAGATCCTGATGCGGTGGGGCATTTTCTTTTAGCTTGGTTTTATCATTTATCAAACAACAATCAACAAGCCATTCGTGAAGCACTGAAGGCAAAAACCTATGCACCGGGAAGCCCGCTTATGGAACATTTGCATTACTTTCTGGTGCACCCGGAACTGTTTGATGCCAAAGTACCTGCCGGTGAATATGGTACTGAAAAGAAGTTTCAACAGGCCAAACGAACATCCCCGATCCTTGACTTAGACCGGTTGATCGAAATGCTGGAAGCGGTAGAATCGCAACGAATACAAATGCCTACTTTGGATGAAAATATTAAAGAGGAAGACTTAAGTGAAGCCTCCAGTGATATCGAGGATATTGTTTCAGAAACCCTTGCAAAAATTCATGTAAACCAGGGTAATAAGAAAGAAGCGATTAAAATGTATGAACGCCTGATTGTTACCGACGAAAAAAGAGCGGGTGAATACACCAAAAAAATCTCAAAACTCAAAGATGATTAAGGCCTGACAAAGGGATTGTTTTTCTTTTCGTGTGCTACTGTTGTGGAGGGACCATGACCAGGATATACCACAGTTTCCTCAGGGAGCATATAGAGTTTTTCTTTAATTGATCGTTCCAGAAGATCAAAATCTCCTTTATATAAATCGGTTCTGCCAATACTTTCTTTAAACAGAGCATCACCCGCAATTACCAATTTATCTCCTTCAAAATAAAAAGCAGTGTGATCCGGGGAATGCCCGGGTGTATATAAACATTCGAAGTTGAAGCTTCCTATACTGAAGCTCCCTTCCGTGGGAAGAGCATTTGGTATAAAAGAAAATCCTATTTCGTTTAAGCCAAACATCGTAGCCTGACTCCCAAAATTATTCCATAAAAACAAATCTTCGGTATTTAAATACACCGGGATATCAAACTGTTTAAGCAAACGGTTTAAACCAAGTACGTGATCTACGTGCGAATGAGTAAGTAATACGCCTATCAGTTCTGTACTCAAGCTCTTTACGGACTCTAAAAAAAAGGTAAGCTCTGAAGGGCTATAAAATCCCGGATCAACAACTAATGATTCATTACCTAACGTTAACAAATAGGTATTTTCATAAAAAGGACCAACTTCGAATGACTTTATCTTCATAGCTTGGGTATAAAAAAAGGATGTATCAAAAAATGATACACCCTTTATCCATTGATGGAAAAACAGGATTATTTCTTATCATACATGCGCTTGAAGCGGTCAACGCGACCAGCTTTTGCAGTAAATGCTTTTTGAGTGTAAAATGGATGATTCTTAGAATCGATTTCTGGTTTATACACCCCATTATTGGCATTCAACGTACTTCTCGTCTTAATTTCAGTACCGTCACTTAGAAGCACTGTAATTTCTTTGTAATCAGGATGGATACCTTTTTTCATATTCGTTCTTAATTCCTTCAGTTTTTGGGAAAGGCTTTAAAGATACGATGAAGAAATTGCTAATTCAATGACTAAATATCATAATCATTGAAATCCTCTTCTGAAAGATCTCCGAATGAAGAGAACATAGAACCCACCATATCGGTGTAGGATGTTTCATCATCCATATCCTGCTTACTGAGCATTGAATTTTGATGTAAAGCCTCAAGCACTAAATCCATCCAGGCATATAATTCATGTTCGTTCTTTGGTTTTACGGTTTTCTTTACCAGTGAACTCAACCCTGTAACCATATCTAACGCCTTTTTGTACTCCACTTGCCCAAGAATATCCGGCAAATTCACTTCGTTTCCTTTTGAGAACCAATCCGTAATATCAGCATAAATGTTTTTTTCCTTCTCAGTGCGATTTTGCGGATCTGGAAAATAATTTTTGAAGGTCTTGCTGATGGCTTTTCCAATAATATGCTTTGCCACACTAATCGCTCCCTCCTGCTCACCTTCATACACTAGCTCAAGTTTTCCAGTAAGGGCGGGAGTCATGTGGAAGATATCTGCTATTCGGACTACAGATTCTGTCTCATTATTCAATACCGTTCTTCGTTCCGCCGAAGAAAGGATCTGTTCCATGGCAGTAATGGTCATCCTGGTGGATACCCCACTCTTTTGATCTACATATTCTGATTCACGGGCTTCGAAAGCAGCTCTTTCAATAATCTCTCGATAAACGTCAGGGACGACTATTGTTGATGAATTATCACGAACCGACCATGCTTCCTGTTTAGTAATTTCAATTCCAACCTCCATATCTTTTGGATAATGCGTAATTATTTGAGCATCGATTCTGTCTTTCAACGGTGTGATGATGTTTCCACGATTGGTATAATCTTCCGGGTTAGCTGAGAAAGCCATAGAGATGTCAAGTGGAATTCGAACATTAAACCCGCGGATTTGAATATCCCGCTCCTGCATAATGTTAAGCAAAGCAACCTGAATCCTCGGCTGTAAATCCGGTAATTCGTTAATAACAAAAATACCCCGGTTAGTACGCGGTATCAGTCCAAAATTAATCGCGTTCTCATCTGCCAGATTCAGTTTGTTTGTAGCTGCCTTGATAGGGTCGATGTCTCCTATTAAATCGGCCACGGTTGTGTCTGGTGTGGCTAATTTTTCGCCATATCTATGAGAACGATGCACCCAGGAAATGGGCGTTTCGTCGCCTTTATCAGCAACTAAGTCTTTTGCAAACTTGGAAAGTGGACGGTAGGGATCATCATTTATCTCAGACCCTTGTACTACCGGCATATATTCATCCAGAAAGTTCACCAGCATTCGTAGGATCCGGGTTTTTGCCTGTCCTCTTAATCCTAACAGTATCATATCATGACGGGATAAAATCGCATGTTGAATTTGTGGAAGTACGGTTTTCTCATACCCAAGAATCCCTTCGAAAAGAATTTCTCCATTTTTAATCTTACGAATCAGATTCTTTCGAATCTCATCCTTCACGGAGTTAGATTCCCAACCACTTGCTTTTAGCGCACCAAGCGTACGTATACTTTGTTGTGAGTTTTCCATTTAAACAGGTAAGAATTTGAAGTAATAACTAGTGAAAACGCGATATCATTCAATAAAACTCGAATTATTTAAAACTTTGTGTTAAAGCTTTTGCTTTAACAAGTGTTTCCTGCCATTCATCTTCCAATTCAGAATCACTGGTTATTGCTCCACCAACTGGATATACCAGTTTCCCCTTTTGAATAATCGCGGATCGTATAACCACATTAAAATCAAAATCATCATTTGGTTTAATATAACCTATTGCGCCAGAATAAATTCCCCGTTTATACCATTCCAATTTTTCAATAGCCTGCATAGCTGCAATTTTGGGAGCCCCCGTCATACTTCCCATTGGAAAACAGGCTTTTATTACTTCAATTGGATCCGCATTTTCACCAATTTCGCACTCTACCGTTGAAACTAGCTGATGTACTGTCTCAAAGCTTTGGATTTCAAATAAATCCCTCACCCTAACTGTTCCTGTTTTTGCAATCCGACCTAAGTCATTCCGTACCAAATCCACAATCATAAGATTTTCGGCTTTATTCTTAACAGAATTAAGCGATTTTATTGAATCCTTTTCTTTTGGATCTGAGGAATTTGGAGATGTTCCTTTTATAGGCTGAGTTGAAACTTTAGTCCCTTTTTTCGCTAAAAATCGTTCCGGAGAGGAGGAACAAATACTGGTATCACTAATTTGCAGGTAAGCGCCAAATGGTACCGGCCCTGTGTGTTTCATGCGTGTATACAACGCAATTGGATTTCCTTTGAACCCAAATTCGAGTGGATAAGAAAGATTGATTTCGTAGAACTCTCCCTCTGTTATACTTTCCTGTACCCGGTAAAATGCTCTACTGTATTCTTCTTTTTGGGATAAAAAAGATTCCTGAACGCGGATAGTATCATCGTATGAGGTGTTTAAAGCCGTTGTGTCCAGCTGCCCAATCAATACATGCCAATTTCCGTTTTCATCTATCCGAACTAATAAGTCAGGAACCATGA
>JAKSCW010000246.1 GCA_022360375.1 Balneolales bacterium | reverse complement strand
TGGGTAAATATGCAGGAAAGCCTGATTCCCCTGGTGATAAGTGTAATGATTATTGTTGCGGCTTTTAACCTGATCGGAGCAGTGCTGATGATGGTGTTAGAACGAACCCGGGACATAGGAATTCTCAAAACCATTGGTGGAAAATCATCGGTTATTCGACGGGTTTTCCTTTTTGAAGGACTGATTGTAGCCACCATTGGCCTGGTGATAGGAATAGGGATTTCACTTCTTTTTGCGTTTATCCAGCTGGAATACCAGCTAATCCGGCTCTCTGAAGAAAACTACTACATGAGTTATGCACCTGTGGAACCCCATCTTTTTGATTTTGTACTTACCGCGGTAGTAACGATTGGAATTTGTGCATTGGCTTCCTGGTTCCCGGCAAGAGTTGCTGCCAAAACCGATCCTTTGAAAGTAATTGCATATGGTAGATAAAATCTAACCCGGATCGATTAGTTTTTTGATAATGCCTTTGGTTACCGCCTCAGACCGTGAATGTACCTGCAATTTCCGGTAGATACTCCGGATATGATGCCGAACCCCGTCTACAGACAGAAAAATGCTTTTCCCGATGGCTGCATAAGATTTTCCCGTTGCCAATTCCTGTAAGATCTGAAGTTCCCGTTCAGAAAGCTGTTCGCTTTCAGGTACCGTGGGTGCATGCATTTTACCAATAATCTTCCGGGCTATATTCGGAGTTAACGGGGAGCCACCATCGTTTGCATCTCTAATCGCAGAGATCAACTCATCGGGGGTTACTTTTTTCATCAGGTACCCGACAGCACCAGCTTTTATGGCCTGGAACACGTTATCATCGTCATCATGTACAGTTGCCATAATGATATTAATCTGAGTATGCATCGCCTTTATTGCTTTCACTCCTTCAATGCCCGACATCCCCGGCAAGCCAATATCCATAATGATTATATCTGCTTTCTTTAATTCCTCTGACCGGAGTGCATCTTCACAGGAGCCAAACGAAGCAATCACGCATAAATCTTTCTCGTAATCAATAAATGTTTGCCATCCTTCTTTTATGTATTTGTTGTCTTCAACAATGATAACTTTGATCAAATTATTCCCCCTTACGGTTTCAAAAAACTACAACTACTACTTTTGTACATCTTATGATAATGAACCTGGTGCTTTCACAAACAAGAGTACAACCTCTATGTTTCGTCTTCATGAGAAGTACTGTGATTGACTTCATGATAAAATATGTAATGCCTGTATAAACCACCTAACAATGTGGTTCAAAGATCTAATTCCAATCGCCAGCGGGTTCCGGTATTTTCTTCAGAATTTAGCTCAATTCTCGCATTAATTGTATCTGCCCTGGTACGAATGTTTGCCAATCCATTTCCATAGCTATTTCCGGTATGACTGATACCCTTTCCATTATCCTGGATAATCAATTTCAAAGTGTCGTCTTCCACATCCAGAATTACATCTACCCGGGTGGCTTGCGCATGCTGAACTACATTCGTTAGC
>JAKSCW010000333.1 GCA_022360375.1 Balneolales bacterium | reverse complement strand
TTTTCCGGCAAATTCGGTCCATAACGTTTACGGCTTCCGTGGGGTATTTACCTGCCGCTGTTTCCCCTGAAAGCATAACTGCATCAGTGCCATCAAGAACTGCATTCGCCACATCAGAGCTTTCTGCCCGCGTTGGCCTTGGATTGTTGATCATCGAGTCTAACATTTGGGTAGCTGTAATAACCGGTTTCCCCACTTTTCTGCATTTATCAATAATCATTTTCTGAATAACAGGTACTTCTTCAGTTGCAATCTCTATTCCTAAATCTCCCCGGGCAACCATAACTCCATGAGCCGAATTAATGATTGCATCGATATTGTCAATAGCCTCAGGTTTTTCAATTTTGGCAATCACTTTCGCTTCACTGCCCAATTCCTTTATTCTGTTTTTTAAATCTTCTACTTCATCTGCTGTACGAACAAATGAAAGTGCAATATAATCTGCATCCTGAGATACGGCGAATTCTAAATCTTTAATATCCTTTTCAGTAAGTGCAGGAATTGAAACCCTCACATTTGGCAGGTTAACACCCTTTCTGGACTTGAGCAATCCACCCACTATAACTTCAGCATTCAATTTTCCGTCCTTTTTTCCGGTAATCCTGAATTCTAAAAGACCATCATCCAGTAATATGATATTCCCAATCTCAGCTTCATCAACCAATTTTTCATAATCTATGGGAATAACACTACTGGTACCTTCTACCTGTTCCCCGGTAATGATTATCTCACTTCCTTCTTCTAAAATTTGCCCTCCGTCTCTCATTTGTCCAACTCTGATTTTCGGACCCTGTAAATCTGCTAAAACCGGAATACTGTAATCGTTTTCCCGCGCTGCTTTTCGTATAAATTTGATACTTCTTTCATGGATTTCATGCGTACCATGAGAGCAATTAATTCTTGCTACATTCATACCATGAAGGAGTAAATTCACAATCATTTCAAATGAATTGCTACTTGGACCAATTGTACATACAATTTTGGTGCGACGCGCAGGTGTCATATTTTTTTATTAAAGATTTTCTACTGTGAGTGATATATTGATGAAATAAAGATAGGCCTATTGAGGTTTACTATCTTAAATGTTTCTTTAAGATTATTACTACTAAAGTGTACCTCTATATTATTCCATGAAGTTCGGCGGTTTTTTTAATATCCATTTAAGACATCAATTTCCCTCCAAAGGTACACTTTTTCTGCTTCTGGCTCTAGTTCTTGTGAACTGTTCTAATTCCTATGTTGAAGGAATTGACCGTACAGGGTTGTACCAATACAGACCAGGCTTTCCGGAACTAAACGTATCAACTGCCGGATTTATCGATGATTTAACAGATAGTACGTTTATCAATGTGTCTACAGAGGTGTTATACAGTAGTTTGGTATTTAAAAAAGTTGAAGACGAATTCCAGTCAGAGATTGTGCTTCAAGTCCAAATTCTGGATGAAATAAATACTTCCAATATCTTAAGCACAAAGGATCAGACTATTACAATCACTTTACCTGATCAGTCCAAAATTCAGGATCAGAGTATGTTTAGCTTCACTCAAGATTTTTTCGTGGAACCCGGGCAGTACAAAATTAATGTTTCAGTAGCCGATTTGAGCACAAATAAACAAACTGTAAGAACTTCTACCGTCTTTATCCCAAATCCATTTGATGAAATCTCTCACATAACAAATATTAGAATTTTCTCAAAAGAAACGGATGAACTAAATGCGTTTACTCCAGCTACTACCTATGATCTTGCTTCTACCGCTGACTCCATTCGATTTAGCTTCCAGGTAACCAATAACAACCCTGAGGAACCTTTAATTATAAACTCCAGGCTCATTAAATTTAATGCTGATACGAGTTCTGCCCGACCTTTAAGCTGGCCTAACTATACGTCTTCTTCATTACCTTATGTTGGAATCAGCTACACGAAATATGAGATTGTTTCTTCCTCCAGAAGGGTTATTACTCAACCAGGCAGTGTTACCATAGAGTTCTTATTTCCTGGATTACCGCGCGGAAATTATCGATTTGAAGTTCAATCCGAATCAAATGAGGAACTTTTCAGAGCCAGGGAATTTAGTGTTAAAAGCGAAAACTACCCAACGTTAAGAACTGCAAAAGAATTAGCAGCTCCGCTTATTTATTTAATGGATCAGAAGGATCATAAGAAAATGATGGAAATTGAAGATCCGTTGGAGCTTAAACAAGAAATTGATCGGTTCTGGCTTTCCAACATCAAAAACCCACGAATTGCCGGAAATGTGGTTGAACTCTACTATAGCCGGGTTGAAGAGGCTAATAAGCAGTTTTCAAATTATAAAGAGGGCTGGAAAACTGACTTTGGAATGATGTACATACTGTTCGGACCACCACGATATGTAACCAATACAATCAACCAGATTGTATGGTCGTATACTACAAATCTTAGCGATCCGGAATCTTCCTTTTTATTTGAAGCCCCCAGAATTCGAAATAAGTATT
>JAKSCW010000223.1 GCA_022360375.1 Balneolales bacterium | reverse complement strand
GTGGAGTATGGGCCTAGGCCTGCGGAAAAAATTAATGATTCAACGCAGGTAATTACGTACATCAATCACTCCACCTTTCTCATTCAAACGGATGGTTTGAATATTCTTACAGATCCGGTATTCAGTAAACGGGTTTCTCCCTTTTCTTTTGCAGGCCCAAAAAGGATGCGACCTCCGGGAATTCGGTTTGAAGATTTACCGGATATTGATGTTGTGCTGCTCAGTCACAATCATTACGATCATTTGGACATAAATACCCTGAAACGAATTCAAAAGGAATTCGACCCTCAATTCATTACTCCTTTAGGAGTAGATTTATTCCTGCACCAAAAAAGAATTTCTAACACCCTGGCCCTGGATTGGTGGGAAGAAACCCCGGTTACTGAAGCTGTGTCGATCGCTGCTGTACAGGCGCAACATTTTTCCAGCCGTGGTATGTTCGACCGGGATAAAACACTATGGGCCGGCTTTATGATTCAGTCAAAAAATGGAAACATTTATTTTGCCGGCGATACCGGTTATAACGATTTCTTTAAAACTATCGGGGAACGCTACGCACCTGTGAAAACCTCCCTGATTCCTATTGGAGCATACAAACCGCGATGGTTTATGAGCCCCGTTCATGTGGATCCGCAACAAGCCATTCAAATCCACAAAGATGTTGGTTCCGGGCTTAGTATTGGCATGCACTTCGGGACCTTTCCTTTAGCTGATGACGGACAGCACGAACCCGTTACCGAATTGAATGAAATTGTAGGTGACGAGAATTTTATCCTGATCAAGGAAGGGGAAAGCATCGCAATTAACTAGCTGGAAAATGTAATGTATCCTTTTGGGATTATTTACATCTACTAATAAAATCCATTTGCGATCCTTCAAAGTATGTTTTTAAGACTTGTTATTTGGTTTTTCTTATTGGGAATCATTTCTCCGGTTGCTGCCCAAAACTCGTTTATAGCTAGTGTAATTAATCACGAAAATGAAGAACCTTTGGTTGGGGTAACTGTTTTCTTTCCGGAATTACAAATCGGGGGTACTACTAATTTTGAAGGAATTGTTTCCATTTTGAATGTTCCTGATGGCACGCATACGATCCGTTTTAGCTTTGTGGGATTTGAAACCCTTATTACTCAACGAACTTTTCCAAATGAACTGGGAATAGAAACGTTTAAGCTTCACCATGGGCATGAAGAACTGGAAGAGGTTTTCGTGAATTCCACCCGAAGCTCACGGACCATTGAAGATAGTCCCACCAGGGTTGAATTTATTGCCGGAGAAGAACTCTCAGAAAAAGGTAATATGAAACCCGGAGATATTCGAATGCTTTTAAATGAAAGTACTGGGATTCAAACCCAACAAACTTCAGCAACAAGCTATAATTCCAGTATTCGAATCCAGGGATTGGATGGAAAGTATACACAAATACTACGGGATGGATTTCCTCTTTATTCCGGCTACTCGGTTGGATTAAGCCTGATGCAAATCGCCCCGCTAGACCTGAAACAGGTAGAAGTAATCAAAGGTGCTTCTTCAACTCTGTACGGAGGAGGCGCTATTGCGGGACTCGTTAACTTGATTACAAAAACCCCAGAGGAAAAACCTGAACTAAGTTTCATGCTCAACGGAACTTCTGCGTTAGGACTTGACGCCAGTGCCTTTTACTCCCGAAAATCCGGAAAAATCGGCACAACCATTTTTGGTTCATACAACCACGGAAACGCTTACGACCCATCAGATATTGGCTTTACCGCTATTCCTGAATTTGATCGGGTGACTTTAAACCCTAAGCTTTTTCTCTATCTGGAAGAAACTTCTATCAATTTCGGTTTTAACTTAGTACTTGAAGATCGCTTGGGAGGGAACCTTGATTACATCGGTGGGAATCGAAATTCTGGCCTGTATTTTGAACGAAATAAAACCGAACGGCTATCTACGCAATTTCAACTGGACCGGATTGTCAATGACCGAATCAGCCTAAAGTTAAAAAACAGCCTTAATAGGTTTTACCGGATGATCGAGATTCCAGGCTTTACTTTCGCCGGAACTCAATACTCTTCTTTTTCTGAAGCAAGTACCAATGTTTCTGGTACCACCTCTGAATGGATTGCAGGTTTGAACCTTTGGACTGATTCGTTTGATCAGTCTGAAGGAACTATTGGAAATTCTCTTGATTTTGAAAATATAACCTTTGGTTTTTTTGCACAAAATACATCCTCCCCTAGCCCTATTTGGACGCTGGAAACCGGTATACGATGGGATGCTAATGACGATTATGGTTCCTTTGTGTTGCCGCGATTTTCCCTCATGACGGAACCTTCTAACCGGCTTACAATGCGCCTTGGAGGTGGATTAGGTTATAAAATTCCAACCGTGTTTACCGAAGATGCTGAGCGACTTCAGTTTCGGAATATTCAACCACTCGATATAGAAAATCTTGATGCTGAAGAATCAATGGGGGCAAATTTTGATATTAATTATCTATTCCCTTTAACAGATGAACTGGTTCTTTCAAGCAACATCCTTCTATTCTATACACGCATTGATGATCCACTAGTATTAAATCGAACCGGAATTCTGTATGAATACATTCAGCCGGAAGGATTTGTAGACTCAAAAGGGGTGGAAGTAAACCTGAAATGGAGTTATAAGGATTTAAAGCTATTTATTGGCTATACGTATGCCAATGTAGAGGAGCATTACGAGGGTAAAGTTTCAGAATACCCCCTGGTAGCAGAACACCGTCTGAATAATATGCTGATGTATGAAAAGCATGGAAACTTCTGGATAGGTCTGGAAGCATATTATTTCAGCCCGCAAGAACTCAATGATGGTGAGACTGGTGAATCGTATTGGATTACAGGTTTGATGACCGAGAAACGATTAAGCGAAACATTTTCCGTGTTCCTGAATTTTGAGAATTTCCTCGATACACGTCAAACTGATTTTGATACCATTTTCACCGGAAGCTTGAACAACCCAGAGTTCCGGGATATTTATGCTCCTGTTGATGGGTTTGTGATAAATGGAGGAATCAAGCTGAATCTTTAGCTTTTATCCACGCTGTATTTTCCGGCACCCACAAACATCATTGCTACAAAAACGATCAACATTTTTACCGGATGCGCTGCATCACTCCAATCCCCGTTACTGAGTTGAGCGTAAACAGCTACAACCATTGTAATTGCCAGAAGGAAACTCATTAAGCGAAATTTATAGCCAATAGCAAAAAGAAGGGCGCCTAATGTTTCTGTTAACGCCGCCAGGAATCCCCAAATAATATAAATCTCATCCACGCCAAAGCCCGGCATGTTTTTGCCCAGGCGTAGCCAAAGATCCGGCCCACCCAATAGTTTCCCCCAGCCATGAAGAGTGATGTACGAAATACCTAAACCTAATCGTAAAATCAGGAGCCCGAAATCGTTGTACTTTGAAAGAAATTTGAAGTTTAAGTCCAGCTTTGCCATTGGGTAAAATCTATTTTTCGGCAATTAACAAAAGCTTAAATCAAATAACTCCCTGATCAACAGAATTTTACGATTCCATAACTTTCAGTTCAGCCAGTAGTTCATTTTGAACACCAGTCCCCGGTTCTGAACCGCAAACCCATCGGTTAAGTAATTGTCGTTGTATACCAAAAACAAGTCAGACATCGGGGCAAAACGCCATTGAACACGGCTGTTTATATTGAAATTTTCTGACTGTGTGTTGTACTGAAGGAATGTACTCCAACTCAATCTGTTAGAAAAACTCACTTCAGATTGTGGACCAATTAAATGCAATGTAGCTTCGCCATAATTACCTGGCAATTCTACGCGATTACCAACATAACGAACTCCAAAATTCCCCCAGGGCTGAGCTCTTACATTCAAACTTCCTCCCACCATTAAGCGGGTTCCATTGTAAAATCCGCCGTACGAACTATCAAAACTTCCTGTAAGCCTCCCTCGTGAATCAGAATTGTATCCAAACGTGACGTAGTTGTAATTATAAGATGCCTGTGGCAGAAACTCGTCTCCACCGATAAGATCCGTCTCATACAAAAGCCGAACCCGGTTATTTCTTAATCTCAATGTAAAAGAACCATAGTTCAGCGTGGAAATAAAATAATTCATGGAGGTTGCGCGATCAATGAAGTCCCCATTCGTTTCATAGGAGTTTACCGTCCACATCGAGATTTCGAACACGTTCAACCAGTTCGATTCCGGCCGAAATGCATAACCCATCCAAGGATTTACATAGTTAAAACCAGTCCTTATCAATGTATCCCTGGCAGCATCATACTGAAATGAACGCTGCGAAAAACCCAATTCGTTTATATAATTGTCTCCTAAGCGATCTGCTGTTCCACCTATATAAAAACTACCATCATCATAATATAGAGTGGCGCCTGCAAACGAAGCATCCGAAAGGTTTTCTTCCGTCTGTGACCAATGGTACCTGAGATTGCCGCGCACTAAATTGTTGGCGGATATGTAATTGAATTCAGCGCCAATCGTGCGGTTGAAATCGTTACCATTCAACTGGTTATTCTCGAATCCTGATCGATTTGTAATTAATGCCTTTACGTTAGACCGTCCAAATACCGTTTGTTGTGCAGCCAGAACCGTGTAGTTGTTTGGTACAACATCATCCATTGAACGAGTCTGAACGTTCATAAACCCAACACGACTGTTTTCTGAAAGATTACCAGTCATTCTGGTTCCAAACAAAATGGGAACTAACTCTCCATCATTCAAACCAATGGTTCTGGAAAAAAATGGCTTCACACCCCAGGAACCAAAACTGGAAAACAGATCGCTGTTCTCGAGGAAGAATGCCCTCTTTTCAGGAAACCGTATACTAAACCGGGTAAGGTTGGTAACTTGTTGGTCAACATCTACCGTGGAAAAATCCGGGTTAAGCGTTAAATCCATTTTGAAATTGGAACCAATAGGAATTTTTGTATCCAAGCCTATATCAAGGTCTCCTTTAAAGTCTTCATTGTCCGCAAAATTCTGCCCTCCGCTGGTAAGAACGTATGGTTGCAGTGCAATTTTTTGTCGTTTATCCGGTAATTTTTCGTTTAACTGAAGTGTACCCAAATGGCCTAAATCTATCCCCGGAAAGCCCTGCGGAACGTACGACCAGGTTGAAAACTCGTTCCTTTTCATATCACTCCGTACAAAGTTTATTCCCCATTGATCGGTCTTGGGATCAAAATTTAATGACTTGAACGGAATCGCTATTTCCGCTACCCAATACTCATCATGAATCCGTACTTCGCTTAGCCAAACATTGTCCCAGTTTACGTCTGGCCGCGTCTGGGCGTTTTCTAAACTCACAATTCCGTCGATCCTGGCTCCGGCCGCATTCACACCAAAAATAAACCCATTCGTTTTGTTATTGTAGGGATCCAGTATCACACTAAAACCATCGCTTCCCCAATGGTAGGAAAGGTTGTCGCGTTTTAGAGTAGCAATAACCAGGTCTTCCTTTTTTTGATAGTTAATGGCCGCTATGTACAGGAATTCATCATCGTACATGATCCGTGCCTGAGTTTGATTTATGGCAAACCCTTCGTCTCTTGGCCATTTATTCAGGAAATCTGATGTAACCGATGCAGATTCCCAGGCCATTTCATCCAGAATTCCATCTACAGTAATTGAAGCGTTTGCTTTGGAGATTTCCAGAGTGAATTCCTTGATTTCGGGTTGCTCCTGGGCAAGTATCGCCCTTGCAGGGAACAGCATAGCAATAATCAGACAGAGTAAATAGGTACGTATCATAGCGCAGAGTTATTAGATTCTGCCCCGAGATACCAGATTTACACTACTTATATATCGAGTTCCTGCATAAAAGCTTCACCAACTGACGGGAGTAACCTATGTTCATTCATTTGCCATTTGTGGATGCTTTTTTCACCTTCGCAGTATGTTTCAGGTTGTCTGCCGAAAATGACGTTTAAAGATGCAGATGAAGCTGAACCTTGTTTATTTTTGCCAGAACTATGGTAAATGTCCTCAGAAAATATCAAAGTACTCCACAACGGCTTGGCTGGCATGCCGTGTTTTGGGTAAGTTATGCTTCTGCCTATATCTTTATTTATGGAAGTTTTAACGATAGTTACCTGGAAGAGCTTAACTGGATGGTGACGTCGTTGCCAATGAAAATAGTAGTGGTCTATTTCACCCTGTACTTTATTATTCCTCGGTTTTTTCTGGAGAAAAAGTATGTGGCAGCCACTTTAATCTCGCTGGTTTCGTTGTTGGTTATTTCTATACTGCAGCGATTTGTTGATTTTCAGCTCTATTTTCCACTTTTTCATCCGGCAGGGCTCTCGGAACCCTTCTTTTATCTTCCAAAAATTCTAAAAATTGCACTGGGTATTTATCCGGTAGTTGCACTGGCATCTTTCATCAAAATTACCAAGCACTTTTATAACGAGGAGAGTAAATCGAGAGAATATCAGCAGCAGAAGCTGGAAGCTGAATTGAATTTCCTAAAAGGGCAGGTTCATCCTCATTTTTTGTTTAATACCCTGAACAATTTATATGCACTTACCTTAAAAAAATCGGATGCATCCCCTGAAGTTGTGTTGAAGCTTTCGGAACTGCTTAGCTTTATGCTTTATGAAACGAATTCCCCTACTGTTTCGGTCAGTAAAGAGCTAAACCTGATTGAAAATTATATCGCATTAGAAAAAATCAGATATGATGACCGACTCACTACCTCCTATGAAGTTGACGGAGACATAGCCACTGGGCAAATTCCCCCGATGTTGTTACTCCCGTTTGTAGAAAATGCCTTTAAACATGGAACCAGCGATTCTCTTGACAAAGTATGGGTAGACATTAAAGTTTCAGTTCGAAACAACCAGCTTTTACTATCCGTCATGAACAGCAATGGGGTTGAAAATTCTGAACCCCACGAATTTGAATATCAAAAAGGGATCGGATTGAAAAACGTGAAACGAAGACTCCAGCTTTTATATGGTGAGCATTACGAGCTAAGCATCAATGACACCGATGAGATGTACTCTGTACAATTGACGCTTACATTGGATGAGCTTCGTAACCAGGCAGAAGTATGAACCTGACTTGTTTTATCATCGATGACGAACCACTTGCCATTGAGGTAATTGAGAATCATATCTCAAAAATTGATGGCCTGGATGTCCGTGCTACTTTTCAAAATGCGGTTAAAGCCTTTCAGGCTCTTAGAGACACAAAAGTAGACCTGCTTTTCCTGGATATCCAAATGCCCCGTTTAACTGGTATTGAGTTTTTGAAGACATTGAAAAACCCACCTAAAGTAATTTTCACCACTGCTTACCGGGAATATGCACTGGAAGGGTTTGAACTTGATGTAGTCGATTACCTGCTTAAACCCATTTCTTTTGATCGTTTTCTAAAAGCCATCGATAAGGTTTGGGATAGTGTTCATGATCATACTTCAGGCTCCTACCCTTTGGATGTAAACCTGGAACAGCAATACGTCTTTGTTACTTCGGAAAAGAAAAACATCAAGATTTGCTGAACACCCAGGAATTTGCGCGAGGTCTTGGAGGGTCTGACTTGCCAAAATCGCAAGGCTGACGGCAAAGGGGTGTGGCTGGCGGATGATCTGGTTT